>JALVEF010000460.1 GCA_027031185.1 Saprospiraceae bacterium | reverse complement strand
CGCCCCATTCATCCCGGCGGCGATTGGTATAAGGCACCGTAAATTCATTGATCAAATAGCCCTCCGAACCCATGACTTCCACCCCGTCATAACCCGCGCGGCGCGCCAAAAGCGCCGCACGCACATAATCCCTGATTGTTCGGAGAATACCGCGCCGGCTCAGCCGCCACGGGCGAAACGGCGAGATCGGGGACTTGAGCGGCGAAGGCGCCACCGCCCACGGATGATACGCATACCTTCCGGTATGCAAAATCTGCATACAGATATGCCCGCCCGCGCGATGGACAGCCTCCGTCACCAACCGGTGTTTGGCTACGGCGCGGGCCGTCATGCGCGCTCCAAACGGCGCCACCTGCCCGGCGCGGTTGGGCGCAATACCTCCTGTCACGATCAGTCCCACACCTCCGCGCGCCCGCGCCTCGTAAAAGGCCGCGAGCCGCTCAAAGCCGCCCCGCTCCTCTTCCAGCCCAATATGCATCGAACCCATCAGCACACGATTGGGCAGACGCATAAAGCCCAGATCGAGCGGGCGAAAAAGATGTGGGTATGGTTCCATGCCTCAAAGATACACTTTTCGGTGACCCCGTCCGGTTTTGTGCCTGAGACACTGTGCAATATTCATCAAACGTAGCTGTTTAGGTGCTCCTGTTTTTTGGAGCCCAAAGGGCATTTTAGCGCAAAAACAGCGGGTACCTAAACAGTTACCATCAAACAAAAAAGCGGCGGGCAAAGCCCGCCGCCGGGAAAAAACAAGCAATCACTCAAAATGCGTATCGCACAAACATCTCCCAACTCCGCCCCGGCTCTTGAATAAAGCCGGACAGCGAGGACTGATTCCTGAAGCGGAAATTCAAATGTTCATAATAAGCTTCGTCAAAGATGTTTTTGATGCGCAGGCCGGCCTTGAGACCTTTGACCGGGGAGGTCTCCGCCGACAAGTCCACGGTCTGAAAAGACTTGGAAGGCACTTCGCCGAAGGCAGCAGATACGCGTTTTTGAGCAGCCGCGAAACGATAGGTCGCCCGTATGGCAAAACGAGTGTTGTGGTAACCCAAACGGGCTTTGACGTCTGCGGGTGCGATTTGCGGCAGCGGCTCACCGTCGGTTTCATTTTGGCCGTATAGATAGGAGGCACTTATTTCCAACGGCCAATGGCCGGCCCATTCATAGGCCGCACTACACTCGGCACCGTACAGCCGTGCCTGATCTATATTCGCGTAGCGTTTGACAAACTTCGGATCTTTGAAGGGCAAAAATTTGCGCTTGATGGTGGTATCCACGCGGGCGAGGATATAGTTATGCACGGAGGAGACAAAAGCGCTCACCCGGAACCGGGCACGACGGGAACGGCCGGCCAGCCGCCACTCCAGTTCGCGATTTACTTCCGGTGACAAGTTGGGATTGCCCACGCGTTCGTAAGCGTCCTGGCCTACGGTCAGGTGATTGATGAATCGCTGTGCCATAGAAGGACTTTGGGTGCCCTGTCCGGCGGACAACCGGCTCACCCAGTGGTCAGACAGTTTGTAAGTCAAGACGAGGTGGCCACTCATATTGAGATCCGTCCGCGGGCCCACATGGCCGTAGTACCGGAGCAGTTCTGCGGGGGGATTTGCGATGGTGGCGCGCACGCGATCGGCCCGCACGCCGGCCTGTATCTGCCAGCGCCGGGATGGAAATGCTTTGGCCTGGACGAAGAAACCAACATTGGTGATAGTCGCATCACCCCAGACGGTGTCCACCAATTCTTTGGGCGGGTCAAAGACCATCTCCGGATCCTTCGGATTCCGCTTGACCTTGCGATGGCGGCTGCCCGTGCGCCGGATTCGATCCCAATCCATACCCGCAAAGACCAACCACTTGCTGCCTGCCGGGCGCAGTGTCACCTCCGTCTTGCCGCCTAGCGTATAGGAGTTGACGGGCGTGCGGGCTTCCACGATTTTGAAATTGGGCCGGCCTTCATTGGTCATCAGGTGCGTGACGCTGGAAGCATATACTTTGGTGAGCCATCTTGTAATCACGGTTGCGGAAGACCGATAAGCATAAGTCGCATTGAACAGTTGGCCGTCGTCCTTCGGGCTATCCATCGGTAGGCCGGCGTGTCGGATATCCCTGGAGTGTGACAGGTGGTAGGCCGCTTCTAGGCGATGATGCGATGAGGGAGACAAGCCGAGTTTTACGCCGGTTTCCAAAGTCCGGAAACCGGACGGGACAATTTGTTTGTCACCATCCCGGTAATCGCCAAAATGACGATAGGTGGTATTCCACATCATATCCCAGTTGGCATTCCGAAAACTCAATCCCGCCGAACCGCTGACCTGGCGGCCATTGGTGCCATAAGTGGTGCCGGCAAAGCCGTGCCAGCCGGTCTGAGCGGTACCGGTATGGCGAGTGACCAAATTGATAACACCTCCGGTAGTCGGTCCGTAGCGCACGTCAAAAGGGCCTTTGACGACCTCTATTTTTTGGATTTCTTCCGGGGCGATGTGAGAAGTGATGGGATCCATGTGATTGGGGCAGGCGTGGACGATCCGGGCCGCGCCGTCATACCTGATGTTGAGGCGTTCGTGTTTGAAACCACGCAGCACCGGCTCCGTGGCATAGTTGCCCCGCTTGACAAGGCCAATGCCCGGGATTTCACCAAATAGACCGTTGATATTGTAGGCGTCCACATTGTCCCGCGTGACGAGGGTGGCCCGTCCCATCGGGTCTTCCTTTTCGCGTACCAATATCTCATTGAGTGTTATGGTGGCCGGGCCCAGTCGTACTTCCGGGACGGCATCCGGGGTAGTGACGGTCAGGCGTTTATCTTGATAACCCAACAGGTGAAAGACCAACTCCACCGGCAGGGCCGGGACTTCGATCTCAACCCGGCCGGTCGTATCAGAATAGGCCTGCCGGAAAGCTGACGATGTATAGACGAGAGCGTGGTCGAGCGGCCGGCCTGCCGCATCCAGGACTTGTGCCCGAATGACCACCTGGCCGCAAACCGGCCAGGTGGTGGCCGCGAGCCAAATGAGTATGCTTATGATTGTTGTTTTCATCATTCCGGTGATTTGACCGTGACGATACGCGCACCGGTGTGTGCACGGATACCGCCACGGATATTAGGTGGTCACACGCCCGCTACGCGACAAGGACGCTTCACAGGCGCATGAAAACTTAGATTCAGGGATACACCCCATCCATGGTGCGGAGGACGCACCAAAACCGCTCCGGCCGACAGGCCGGAAAACTTTCAAAAAAACGGGGTAAGAGAGGACTTAAACTATCCGGCAGGCGGCCGGAATACGGAGGTGCGAAACAGACAGGTATAGAAATACCGCAGTTCGGGAAATGGCAGGCGATTGCGTTCCGGCAGGCGGGCCGGTGCCGGTACCGGCTGTGGCAGGATCAAGGTCGGATCTTGTGCCTTGACCGGAGCAAAGGCGGCCGGAGCGTCCGGCGTCTCCAAACTGTGCAATTCTGCCGACAGGCGACAGCTCCCCCCGCAGTCCAGCTGGGGCTTGTCGTAGTTGATGCAATAGGCCTCGGCAAAACTCGCCCGGTCCAGTTCGGCCCAAAGCACGAAAAAGGCCTGATGCGATGTCTCCAGCAACAGCGCCAAAACGGCCGCCAGCGATAATATTTTGGTGAGTCGAGCCATCAGCTACAAAGATACACGAACAGGCAGAATATAAAAAGATATTCAGGTGCTTTTTTCTCATTAAAATCGCACGAACCGGCGCTTCTCCGGTGCGGCCGTGCATTTGTTTGGGTTCGGGTATATACCTACCTTTGCGGGCTAAACCACCGCATTGACCATGCAACACCTGACCATTAAGCAGATCCTGAAACAAGCGCCGGTGGGCGACACGCTCACCGTCCACGGCTGGGTGCGTACCTTCCGCAACGAACAATTCATCGCCCTTACGGACGGCTCCACACGCACCCACTTGCAAGTCGTCGTGGACCGCGAGGCTACCCCTCCGGAGACACTCCGGCTAATTCATCCGGGCGCCGCCATCACCGCCACCGGCAAACTGGTCGAAAGCCTGGGGCGCGGCCAGGATGTGGAAATACAAGCCGACACCATCACCATCCTGGGGCCAAGCGATCCGGAGACATACCCCATCCAGCCCAAACGCCATACGCTGGAGTTCTTGCGCAAAAACGGCCACCTGCGCTTCCGGACACAGACTTTCGGCGCCGTCTTTCGCATCCGCCACCATCTCGCCCTGGCCATCCATCGCTTCTTTGATGAGCGCGGATTCTTCTATCTACACACACCCATCATCACCGCGTCCGACGCCGAAGGCGCCGGCGAAATGTTTACCGTCACCGCCCTGGATCTCAACCAACTCCCCAAAGACGAACAAGGCCGGGTCAATTTCAAGGAGGACTTCTTCGGCAAGCACACACACCTGACCGTCAGCGGCCAGCTCGAAGCCGAACTCGGCGCCCTGGCCCTGTCCAAAGTCTATACCTTCGGCCCCACCTTCCGCGCGGAAAACTCCAACACCACCCGCCACCTGGCCGAATTTTGGATGATCGAGCCGGAAATGGCCTTCGCCGACTTAAACGATGATATGAACCTGGCCGAGGACATGCTGAAATACCTCATCCGCTACGTCAAGGATAAGGCCGCCGATGATCTGGAATTCCTGGCCCAGCGACAGGCCAACGAAGAAAAAAACCTGCCCCAAAACGAGCGGTCTATCCCACTCCTGGAGAAACTGGACAACACATTGACAGAGCCGTTTGCCCGCATCACCTACACCGAAGCCTTCGATTTGCTGCGCAACTCCAAGCCCAACAAAAAAGGCCGGTTCAAATTTCCTGTCAGCGAATGGGGCATAGACCTGCAATCAGAGCACGAGCGCTACCTGGTGGAAAAGAAATTCAAAAAACCGGTCATCGTCACCGACTATCCGAAGGACATCAAGGCCTTCTATATGCGCCTGAATGATGACAGCAAGACCGTGGCTGCTATGGACATCCTCGTGCCCGGTGTCGGGGAACTAGTCGGTGGCTCCCAGCGCGAGGAGCGATACGACTTGCTGGTGCGCCGCATGGAAGAGATGCACATCCCGGTAGAGGAGATGCAGTGGTATCTGGACACGCGACGGTTCGGCACCTGTCCCCATGCCGGCTTCGGTCTGGGCTTCGAGCGGCTGGTCCAATTTGTCACCGGCATGGCCAATATTCGCGACGTCATCCCCTTCCCCCGCTTTCCGGGCAATGCAGCCTTCTGACCATGCTGATTCGCACGCGCGGCATCGTCTTTCGGAGTGTGAAATACGGTGATACCAGCTTTATCTCCGACATTTATACCGAAGCCCATGGCTTGCGACACTTCATCATCGGCGGCGTGCGCAAGGCCAAGTCGCCCACGGGGGCGGCACTCTTCCAGCCCGGCAGCGCACTGGAACTGGTCAGCTACTTCCGCCCCGACAAAAACCTGCACCGCATCAAAGAGGCCAAGGCGGGGCTCATATTCAGGCACATTCCACTCTCCATCCACAAGACCGCCGTCCAGCTCTTTATGGCCGAGCTCTGCAGCAAGACCATCAAAGAGTCCGAACCCAATCAGCCGCTGTTCGACTTTCTCTGGCAGGCGCTCATCCTCCTGGACAAAACCCAACAGCCGGTCGCGCTCCTGCCCCACGCCTTTATGTGCCGCCTGACCGCCTTTTTGGGATTTGCCCCGCAGACCATATCGGGACCGGCAGACCGGTTTGATACCCAAAGCGGGCACTTTTCGTACAGCGGCACTGACAAAACCGGGCATATTGACCAACTCAACAAGCTGTTTCAAAGTGATTTCGGAGACCCGCTTCCCGAAGCCATCTCCCGCGAAACACGGCGCGCCATGATGGACACACTGATGACCTATTTTGCCGCCCACGTCGCCGGCTTTCGCAAGCTCAATACGCCCGACATCTTCGGCGAAATATTCTGATGGTCATTATAGTTGAGCTTACTCCAATAATTCCGGCTTAATCGATTCTTCAATTCTTCGATTCCTCGATTCTTCGGTTCCTCAATTCTTCGATTCTTCCCTTCCTCAATTAATCAAAAATCCAGGCAAAAGAAAATTTGGTCAAGTTTTCCATGCGTAACTGTTTAGGTGCTCCTGTTTTTAGGGATAAAATAGGCATTTTTGTTCCTGTTGAAGCGAAAATTTTCGATGCGTAGCAGCGCTACGTGAGAAAATTTTACCAAAGACAGGCGCGAAAAGGCCATTTTAGCGCAAAAACAAGGGG
>JALVEF010000459.1 GCA_027031185.1 Saprospiraceae bacterium | reverse complement strand
TTGTCACAAACTCGTCACTTGGCTCCACATCATAGGACACTTCGTCCACCACGCCATTATCGTCAGAGACGATCCGCACCAGTTCACTTCGCTTGTGGAGACCGAAAGGCATATTGCCGATCACCTGTACTTTGATATCCGGATGAAAACGGCGGAAGTTCATCGTATCCTCACAAATCACGGCAAATCCCCTCGACGGCACGTCCACCGCCGGCAGCGCAAATTCATGGCGCCGATCTTGCAAATAAAGTCCTTTAAGCGACACAGGATGATCGGAGGTATTAAAGACTTCCACCCAATCACCACTTTCATAATTATTGGAGCTGATCTCATTGATGACCAGCTGGCCGGTGAGCGGATGGTGATAAGGCTCAAAAACCGCTATCAAGGGGGCGGAAATTTTGCCCGGCATCAGGCGCAAGCGCGGACTCCGGCTATTTATGCCCTTCCATCCGACAAACTTGTATCCTAAGTCGGGCACCGCCCGGACCATAATAGGGATCTCTTCGAAATAACGGCCCGCAAACGGCCGGCGGATGGTTAAGGCTTCATTGAGTATAATTTTACCTCCCGACGTAGTTTGCAGCCGGACGACAGAGGTATTCCCCAGGCCAAATTGTTTCTTAAGATGGTAGCGCACATACCGGGGGCGCTTGCGCGCAAAGGTGTACATCTTTTTTAGTTCATATTGCCACCGCTTGGGTTTTATGTGCCAGCGCTTGAGATGCCGCGGCATTTCGGGCTCCAATTGAGCGACCAAAGAGTCCAGGAGTGTGACGGCGCGCTCCGGTCGGAAGTCCGAATTGAGCCGGTCCATCATGCGCGTAATAAAGCGCTGCTTGAACTGCTTGTTGGTCAGCAACTTGCGCAATAGCAGCGTGGACCAATCGGGCAAAGGCCATTCTTTGCCACTCGGTGTGGTAAAGTCTTTGAGCGTATTGTGACGGTAATCCTTGCGGCTCCGCAAGCCAAAGCCCCAGTCCGTATCATATAAAATCCACCGCCACCGGGCACCCGGCTTGCGCTCCCGCCAATACTTGATATTGCCACCCGCATCCAGATTGTTAAAATAAATCTCCGCCACCTGGTGGTCCATAAAATTGTCTAGGTCCATCATGGCTTCCACCTTTTTGAAATTGGCGGGCTTGGACAAGTCATGCCGCTGCACAAAACGCAGCAGGCGTTTGTAGGCCGTGGCGGTGCCGGCTCTGACCGTATAGCGATGCTCCAGCAGGTCAATATTGTTTTTATTGACATCAAAGTGTTGGGCGATAAAGGTGCGGTTTACTTTTTCGCGGATATTGTAGATGCCCCAGTACTTGCCGTTGATATATACGTGAGCCGGCCGGTAGTCCTGTTTGGCCACATTCAATCCGGATGCCAGAGACGTCATAAACGCATCGCGCAGGTGGGACCGGCCCCAATCACTTCCCGAATTGCGTAAGACCAGGTACTTGAATTTGGACAAGCCACCGGGACCAAAAACTTTGTGCCGCAGCCACTTGGCCCCATATTTGTCCCGCATTACGATGGCCAGCGATTTTTGGGGGAAGGTCCGTGATACCCCGCCGAAGATACGCATCCCTACCAATGAGTTGAACACCTCCGTACTGTCTGTTTCAAAAAACTCAAAGTGAACCGGCACTTCCCGCCGGCTCCAATAGTTGGCCCCGTTGTGGAAGACATTGGAATAGCTGATCTCGGGCCCGTCCACATAAAGCCCTTTGCGCGCATCAAAGAGAATAGCAGGAGGCACCGCAATAGACAGCACCGGTATGGTGGATGGCGGCTCGTCAATGAAGTAGGTCAAGGCACGATACCGCCGCTTCTTGTCCGGA
>JALVEF010000458.1 GCA_027031185.1 Saprospiraceae bacterium | reverse complement strand
AAACAACACAATCCCCACAAACTTACCTACCACCAGGCTGACGGCTACTTGCATCACAAAACCCGAATCCACCGGCCCCGAAAATTGCAAGTCCACGCCCGCGTTGGCCAGGGCAAACAAGGGTAAGATGAAGTAGGCGACGGGCCCGTGTAGTTTGTGTTCCAGGTTTTGCAACGGAGAGCGTGCCTCTGCAATCAGGCTGTCCAGTTTGTTGACGCATCGCACCTCGTCCGTGGTCAGCAGGTGACGTTGTTTGCCGGAGCTGGATGCTTTCAGTTGGTTGGATACCTCCGTCAGGCTGTTGATAAACTGTCCCATGGCAATTTGTCGCCGGATCGGGATGGTAAAGGCCAATAACACGCCGGCGATAGTGGGATGTACCCCCGATTTCAGGAAAAGCAGCCAGACAATGAGCGCACCGGTCATGCCCATGACCGGTGCAAACCGCCACCTGGCAAAATAAAATCCCATCAAACCGGTCAGCAGCAAGCCTGCGGCGAGTAAATGCCATGCAATGGATCCACTGTAAAAAATCGCAATGACCAGCACGGCCGCCAGATCGTCAATGATGGCAAACGCCGTCAGGAAGACTTTCAGGCTCAGGGGGATGCGCTTGCCCAGCGAAGTCAAGATAGCCAGGGCAAAGGCGATATCCGTCGCCATGGGAATCCCCCAACCCGGCCGCGTCGCTTCATTTTGGTTTAGCAATAAATACAGTACGATGGGGAATACCACCCCACCGGTGGCTGCTACTACCGGGAAGGCGGCTTTTTTCAATGTGTTGATTTCGCCTGTGATCAATTCCCGCTTGAGCTCCATGCCGATCAGGAAAAAGAAAACGGCCATCAGCCCATCGTTTATCCACAGTATCAGCGGCTTACTCAAGCCTGTGCCGTTGAGTCCGATTTGCAACGGCATTTGCCACAGCGCGTCATAGCTGTGGCGGTATGGTGAATTGGCCCACAATAGTGCCACCAGCGTGGCACCAAATAACAACAGTCCGGCCACCCGTTCGGCCCGAATAAATTTTTGGAATGGAGTCAGCAGTGTCTGTCCCGGCATAGGCAATTTAATTGCTTCCCGGTAAAAACAAACGACTGCCGGAATAGTTACGAAAAAATGTTTCAGAACGATGCAGGTTGGTCTGAATTCGAATAGGAGATGTACGAGCATGTAGCTTTGAGTCCCTTCAAAAAATCCGCTGCGTGAGCGTACGCCAAATTTTATTTTGACACAATCCAAGAGCCTATTGGCAATTTGGAGTTGTTGGAGTAAGCTCACTCGTCTTGTGGCTTGGCAATCCATGTTCAAAATTTCATTAGAACGCGGATAAACCGGCTGCTTCGCATCGCGGTTCGACAGGCTCACCGCATCGCGGATTGTCACTGGCTATATCCATGTCCATCCGCACGCACCCATAGCTGTGTTTACAACCCGTAACGCTCATAAATTTCAACGCGCCCGCAGGGCGCACATCAACGAAATTCAACAGCCCCAACGGGCGATCAACATTCACAAAACCCACCTAAACCACAGAAAATCCAAAAAAATATGCCTAAAAACTTGCATGTTACTTACTTACTTTGGGGCAGTGGATGGAAATGCCCGCTATTCGAGGGTTTTGCCCCTCGGTATTTAAGTGGGTATTACGATGTAAGCAACAAAACTTATTCGAGCATTTATTTTAACCCGCTTTCAGGTTAGCAGTATGATGCTCAAGGTCTCACGGTTTAAGAACCACATCCAAAGCAGAATTTTGGTATCCCATTTATTATCTGAACTGTCCGGACTCTTTTTTGTTCAATATATTATCAATTTTAGACGGGAGTGGATGTATGAATTATTGG
>JALVEF010000457.1 GCA_027031185.1 Saprospiraceae bacterium | reverse complement strand
CCCCGAGACCTGCCGCGATTCGCGCCGGCTTGACGCCCGGTGGCAAAATGCTATCGGCAAAGCTGTGCGTCACCAGCAAAAACGACAGCCCCGCCCCGCTGTCCAGCAGCAGACTCGCCGGACGCACCCGTCCATCGTCCATATCCAACCCCACTTGCAAATAGGGCTTGCGCCCCACAAAGCGCGCCGGCACCTCCCGAAAGCGGTGCAACGACGGCCTGGCCTGCGGGTGATACAGCCAGATCTGCTCTCTCCGGTAGTCAATCTGCACGATGAATCGCGCGAATATATTCGCCCCGATGATGCCGTCTATCCGGAAGCCCACATACTTGTCAAAGTCCAGGTCATTGTCTGTCAGCAAAATCATCTCCGTATTCCAGACCTTGAGTCGTTCCCCCAATACCAGGTCATTGCCCAGCAGCACGTACGCATCTATCGGCGTCTTCAAATCTGAACCGTACAAAGTAATCCGCCGCGCGATACGCGCACCCGACAACGCCGCCACATACCGGTTGGTCAGCAGCGAATACTCCGAGCCGGTGTCAAAAATAAACTTCATCGGCACGCGCGCCGGCCCGTAGCGCACGTCCACCACCATAAAGCCATTCACATACGTAAAGGGCACTATTATCTTGTCCGATTGCCGGAAGAGGCTTTCATCAAATATCTGACCGTGGGCCGCACCCAACACAATCACTACCCACCATGCTATTTGGACGATTCGGGACAAGCCAGCTTTCTTTCCTCCCAAGATACGGCTTTGTACCCAATCCACCGCCCCAAGTGAATCTTTCTAGGCTCAATCCGGCGCTTCGCTTCCCACCGGCCATTTTGCATTTTAATATCTACGGCCTATCTTGTGCATATTGTAACTGTTTAGGTGCTCCTGTTTTTAGGGATAAAATAGGTATTTTTGTTCCTGTTGAAGCAAAAATTTTCGATGCGTAGCAGCGCTACGTGAGAAAATTTTTGCAAAAACAGGGGCAAAAAGGGCATTTTAGCGCAAAAACAGCGGGTACCTAAACAGTTACTGCATATTTTTCTGCGGGCCTATATCGCCCCAAGCCCATTTTAACCCGTGAATCTATGCGCAAAAGAGTTTATGTAGCCGCCACCAGCCAGCACGTGGGCAAGACCACCAGCACACTCGGCATCGTGGCCGCCGTCAAAAAGGCCGGCATCCACGTGGGATATTGCAAACCCGTCGGACAGGAGTTTGTAGATCTCAAAAACCTCCAGGTGGACAAAGACGCCGTCCTCTTTGCCCGCTTTATGGATTTCAAGATTGAGTCCAACGTGCACAGCCCCGTCATCCTGGGCCGCGGCGCCACCTCCGCCTTCCTGATGCATCCCGAGCAATACCACTACAAAGAAGAAATCCTGGAAGCCGCCCGCCGCCTGGAATCCGAATACGAGATGATCATCTACGAAGGCACCGGCCATCCCGGCGTCGGGTCCGTCGTCAATCTGAGCAATGCCGACGTCGCCAAAATGCTCAATGCCGAAGTCGTCATGGTTGTCGAAGGTGGCATAGGCAACACCATTGACCGGCTCAACCTGTCCCTGTCGCTTTTCCGCGAAGCCGGAGTCCCCATCATCGGTGTGATCATCAACAAAGTCCTCCCGGCAAAAATTGACAAAGTCCGCACCCTGGTCGGCAAAAAACTCAAAGAGATGGGCATCCCCCTTCTCGGCTGTGTCCCCTACGACCGCACACTTTCCTACCCCATCCTCTCAACCGTCGCCAACGCCATCAAAGGAAAAGTCATCATGAACCACCGTTGGCTCGACAATCGTATCGAAAACATCATCCCAGGCTCCCTTATCAACTCCGATGAGCATCACAAC
>JALVEF010000456.1 GCA_027031185.1 Saprospiraceae bacterium | reverse complement strand
AACGGCAATGTGGCGGGCTTTACCGGCTTCGATGACTATCGTTTTTCAAAGGATCGGAAAAAAATTGTCTTCCGGACGGAGACGGAGCGAATCTACCGGCACTCCAAACGTGCCCGGTTTTATGTAAATGACGGGCAGAAGGTTGAGGAAGTATTTCCCGACGGCAAGATCATGTACGCCACACTGAATGCACCGGCAGACAAGCTGGCCTTTGTCTCTGACAACAATCTGTATGTCAAGGACCTGGCATCCGGCCGGGTGACCGCAGTGACCCGGGACGGCCGGCGCAATGCCATCATCAACGGAGCGTCGGACTGGGTGTACGAAGAAGAACTGGGCATCGTCCGGGCCTATGAATGGTCACCGGATGGCACAAAAATCGCCTTCTATCGCTTTGATGAGTCCGAGGTCAAGGAGTACATCCTGAAGTTTTATGACGATGCCGCCTATCCGCTGATCTATCGCTACAAGTACCCGAAAGTAGGGGAGAAGAATTCCGTTGTGGATATCTTCATCTACGACCTAAATACCGGCCGCACGGTACACTGTGATACCGGTGGGGACAAGGACACGTACATCGCGGGTATCCGCTGGATGCCGGACAGCAAGCACCTGGTCATCACGCACCTGAACCGTCACCAAAATCACCTCCGCCTGCTAAAAGCAGACGCAAATACCGGCCGGACGACACTGCTGTTGGAGGAGAAGAGCAAGTATTACGTGGACAATTACAACAATCTGCGCTTTATCCCCGGCGGACGCTTTCTCTGGACGAGTGACCGGAGTGGGTACAATCACATTTATCTCTATGACACCGAAGGCCGTCTGCTGAATCAGATCACACGTGGCAACTGGGAGGTGACGGATTTTTACGGCTTTGACGAGAAGCGCGGGTTGATTTATTATGCCTCGACCGAAGACGGCCCGCTCAACCGGAGCATCTTTTCCATCAACTTGAAAGGGCGGCGCAAGAAGCGGCTGCATCGCGCCCGTCAGGGCTGGCATGAGGCCACATTCAGTCCCTCGTATAACTATTACCTGCTGACTTCGTCCGATGCCAACAGACCGCCTGTCTATGAATTGTACCGCCGGGACGGCCACCTGGTGCGCGTCCTGGAAGACAACCACCACCTGTTGGAGGCCATCAAGCAGTACGGCTGTACGGCCATGGAATTTTTTGACTTCGAGACGCCGGCCGGCGTCAAGTTGAACGGCTGGACGATCAAACCGCCGCTTTATGACCCGCACAAGAAATATCCACTGCTCCTGTACGTCTATGGCGGGCCGGGCAGTCAGGAGGTGACCAATCAATGGCGGGGCGCCTTTTACTGGTGGTTTCAGTTGCTGGCACAAAAGGGCTATGTGGTGGCTTGTGTGGACAACCGGGGCACCGGGGGGCGCGGCTCCGAGTTTAAGAAGATGACCTATCTGCAACTCGGCAAGTACGAGACCGAAGACCAAATCGCCGCGGCGGAATATCTGAGCCGGTTGCCGTACATTGATGAAAAGCGAACCGGCATCTTTGGCTGGTCCTACGGCGGCTATATGTCATCGCTTTGCTTGTTGAAGGGCAATGATGTGTTTGAAGTCGGTGTGGCAGTCGCGCCGGTGACCAACTGGAAGTGGTACGATTCGATCTACACCGAGCGCTTTATGCGGACGGCGGAGGAGAACCCGGACGGCTACCGGGAAAATTCACCGGTCTATTTTGCCGACCGGCTCAGAGGGAAGTATCTGCTCATTCATGGCCTGGCCGATGACAATGTCCACTACCAGAACACGGCGGAAATGGCCAATGCCCTGGTCATGGCGAATAAGCAATTTGACACCTACGTCTATACCAACCGCAA
>JALVEF010000455.1 GCA_027031185.1 Saprospiraceae bacterium | reverse complement strand
GACGAAGTCATCCTGCAACGTGATGATGTCGAGTTGGACTATGAAGTGATCTACAATACCCTGCAAAAAGATCAAACCAGCTCCGAAATAGAGGCCGTCAATTATATTTACCGTCAGTTGCGCGGCACCGATCCACCGGATGACGAAACCGCCCGCGGCATTATTGACAAGTTGTTTTTCTCCGATCGCCGGTACAACCTCGGCGAGGTGGGGCGGTACAAAATCAATCGCAAACTCGGCTTTACGGATGTAGATACGCTGGTACTGACCAAACAGGACATTATCGCCATCGTCAAGTACCTGATCAACATGATCAATCAAAAGGCCGACACCGATGATATTGACCACTTGAGCAACCGTCGCGTGCGCACCGTGGGTGAGCAGCTGTATGCGCAGTTTGGAGTGGGATTGGCGCGTATGGCACGTACCATCCGCGAACGCATGAACGTGCGCGACAACGAGGTCTTTTCCCCCATTGACCTGATCAATGCGCGGACACTGTCCTCCGTGATCAATTCGTTCTTCGGGACCAGCCAGTTGTCTCAGTTCCTTGATCAGACCAATCCGCTCTCGGAAATTACGCACAAACGGCGTATTTCTGCCTTGGGTCCGGGGGGGCTGTCGCGCGAGCGCGCCGGCTTTGAAGTGCGTGACGTTCACTATTCCCACTATGGCCGGCTTTGTACCATTGAGACCCCGGAGGGGCCCAATATCGGCTTGATTTCTACGCTTTGCGTCCACGCCAAGGTCAACAAAATGGGCTTTTTGGAGACGCCATATTGGAAGGTCGAAAAGGGCAAGGTTCAGCTGAAGCGCGGGGTGGAGTATCTCAGTGCCGAAGAGGAAGAAACCAAGCGGATTGCCCAAGCCAATACCGACTTGGACAAGCAAGGCAATATCATCAGTGACCGTATCCGGAGCCGGGAGCGCGGGGAGTTCCCGACATTGACCAAGGACCAAATTGACTATATGGACGTGGCGCCCAACCAGATCGTGGGCGTCTCCGCGTCGCTGATCCCATTCCTGGAAAACGACGACGCCAACCGTGCCTTGATGGGCTCCAACATGCAGCGCCAGGCTGTGCCGTTGCTGCGTCCCAGCTCACCCATTGTAGGCACCGGTTTGGAAGGCAAAGCGGCCCGGGATAGCCGGATGCTGATCAATGCCGAAGGCGATGGTGTCGTTGAATATGTGGATTCGACCGAGATCATTATCAAGTACGACCGTACCGAAGAAGAGCAGTTGGTGTCTTTTGAGGACAACTATAAGTCTTATAAGCTCACCAAGTTCCGCCGCACCAACCAGGGTACCTGTATCAACCTTAAGCCCATTGTCCGTAAGGGTATGCGGGTGCATAAGGGTATGATCTTGTGTGAAGGATATGCGACCGAAAAAGGCGAATTGGCGCTTGGCCAAAACCTGAAAGTAGCCTTTATGCCCTGGAAAGGGTACAACTTTGAGGATGCCATTGTTTTGTCGGAGCGTGTCCTGCATGACGATTTGTTTACGTCCATTCATATCGAACATTTTGAACTGGATGTACGGGATACCAAGCTGGGCGAGGAAGTCCTGACCAATGATATCCCCAATGTGAGCGAAGAAGCCACCAAAGACCTGGATGAAAACGGGATCATTCGTGTCGGGGCCTGGGTCAAGCCTCGCGATATTCTCATTGGTAAGATTACGCCGAAAGGAGAATCTGATCCCACGCCGGAAGAAAAGCTGCTTCGCGCCATATTTGGGGATAAAGCCGGCGATGTAAAAGATGCATCGCTCAAGGCGACACCTTCCACGCAGGGAATCGTCATTGACACCCAGTTGTTTTCACGGGCCAAGAAAAATCAGGAGCAAAAGGACCGGGAGAAAGTCATTTTGCGAAAACTTGAAGATCAGCACAAAATAGCGCTCAACGATCTTCGTACGATCTTGATTGACAAGTTGCTCGTTTTGGTCAAAGGCAAAAAGACCAAAGGCATTCGCAGCATCTACAATGATCAGTTTGTGGCTCCGGGTACCAAACTGACGCGCGCTGTCCTCAAGGATATTGATTATTCTTCTGTGGACTACTACAACTGGACAGATGACAAGAAGACCAATGATTTGATTGTCAGACTGTTGCACAATTATAGCATCAAGGTCAATGAAGAGGTAGGCCGCTACAAGCGGGAGCAGTTTAATATCAGCATCGGTGACGAGGTACCTGCGGGTGTCTTGAATTTGGCCAAAGTATATTTGGCCAAAAAACGCAAACTCAAAGTGGGAGACAAACTGGCAGGACGCCACGGCAACAAGGGGATCGTCGCCAAGATTGTGCCCATTGCGGATATGCCGTTTTTGGAAGACGGTACCCCTGTGGACATTGTTCTTAACCCGCTTGGTGTCCCATCCCGGATGAATCTTGGCCAGATCTTCGAGACGGTACTCGGCTGGGCCGGCCAAGAACTCGGCGTCAAGTTTGCCACGCCCATCTTTGACGGGGCTACGCACGAGGAAATTGCCGGATATCTCGAAAAGGCCAAGCTGCCTCCCCTGGGTCAAACCTACCTATACGATGGTGAGACAGGCGATCGCTTCCACCAACAAGCTACCGTGGGCGTGATTTATATGCTGAAGCTGTCCCACATGGTGGATGACAAGATGCACGCACGTGCTATCGGGCCATATTCGCTGATCACACAGCAGCCGCTGGGTGGTAAGGCGCAGTTTGGTGGACAACGCTTTGGAGAGATGGAGGTGTGGGCACTGGAAGCCTATGGCGCATCCAATATTCTGCAGGAGTTGCTTACCTACAAGTCCGATGACGTGGTCGGTAGAGCCAAGGCCTATGAAGCCATTGTCAAAGGACTGAACCTGCCCAAGCCCAACATTCCCGAGTCGTTCAATGTGTTGGTGCATGAAATGCGGGGATTGGCCCTGGATATCCGCTTTGATTAGTTTTGGCGTGTGTGTAAACCCTCTTTTTCTGGATACTCAAAATAAGCTTTATGGCTTTTCACAATAAAAGAAAGTCCGAGCAAACCCAAGACTTCAACAGCATCACCATTAGCCTGGCATCGCCGGATTCTATCCTGAACCGGTCCCATGGTGAAGTACTGAAGCCGGAGACGATCAATTATCGCTCCTACAAACCCGAGCGCGATGGCTTGTTTTGTGAGCGGATTTTTGGTCCGGTCAAAGATTACGAATGTTATTGCGGCAAGTACAAGCGCATTAGGTATCGCGGCATCGTCTGTGACCGTTGTGGCGTAGAAGTAACGGAAAAGAAGGTCCGCCGGGAGCGCATGGGCCATATCCAGCTTGTCGTGCCCGTCGTCCATACCTGGTTTTTCAGGACTTTGCCCAACAAAATCGGCTATATCCTGGGCATCCCGTCCAAGTACTTGCAGATGATCATTTACTATGAGCGCTATGCCGTCATCCAGCCCGGCGTGTTGGAAGGAGAAGTCGCTGTCAAGGACTTGTTGACGGAGGAGGAGTACTTCGAAAAACTCGAATCGCTCCCCAAAGAAAACCAGATGTTGCCGGACGAAGATCCACAAAAGTTTGTCGCTAAAATGGGCGCCGAGGCCATCCATGACTTATTGGTGCGTGTGGACTACGACGCACTGGCAGCAGAGCTTCGCCAGACGGCGGCCACGGTAAAGTCCCAACAGAAAAAATCCGAAGCGCTAAAACGCCTCAAGGTTGTGGAAGCGGTTCGCGATTCGGCCAAGCGCATTGAGAACCGTCCCGAATGGGCCGTGATCAAATATCTGCCTGTCATTCCACCGGAATTGCGGCCCTTGGTGCCGCTTGATGGAGGACGCTTTGCCAGCTCTGACCTGAATGATCTGTATCGCCGTGTGATCATCCGCAACAACCGCCTGCGTCGTCTGCTGGAAATCCGGGCACCCGAGGTCATCCTGCGCAACGAAAAGCGCATGCTCCAGGAAGCGGTGGACTCCCTGTTTGACAATTCCCGCAAGTCCAACGCCGTCAAGGTGGATGGCGGACGTGCTTTGAAGTCCTTGAGTGGTATCTTGAAAGGTAAGCAGGGCCGGTTCCGTCAAAACCTATTGGGTAAGCGCGTGGACTACTCCGGCCGTTCGGTCATTGTCGTTGGTCCCAATCTCAAACTCCACGAATGTGGTATTCCCAAAGGGATGGCAGCGGAGCTGTTCAAGCCGTTTATTATCAAGAAACTGCTTGATCGCGGCATCGTCAAGACGGTCAAATCTGCCAAAAAACATGTGGATTTGCGGCGGCCGGTAATCTGGGAGATCCTGGAGAATATTCTGAAAGGGCATCCCGTATTGCTCAACCGCGCCCCGACACTGCACCGGCTTTCTATTCAGGCCTTCCAACCCGTATTGATAGAGGGTAAGGCTATCCGGTTGCATCCACTCGTCTGTACAGCCTTCAACGCTGACTTTGACGGAGACCAAATGGCCGTGCACGTGCCCCTCAGTAGTGCCGCCATCCTGGAAGCCCAGGTATTGATGCTTTCGGCGCACAATATGCTCAACCCCCAGAATGGCACGCCTATTACCTTGCCTTCGCAGGATATGGTCCTGGGACTTTATTATCTGACCAAAGCTTTGAAGTCCACCGATGATGTCAAGGTCAAGGGTGAAGGGCATCGCTTCTATTCTCCGGAGGAAGTCTATATTGCCTATGATGAAGGCAAAGTGGACCTGCACGCCGAGATTGAAGTCCGTGTGATGGTGGAAAACGAAAACAAAGAGCTCGTCCCTGGCCGTATTACCACCACTGTGGGACGTGTCCTCTTTAACCGCGTCGTCCCGGACAACGTGCCATTTGTCAATCAACTGTTGACAAAGAAAAACCTGAAAAAGATCATTCATGATATTATCCTGCGTACCGATGTGCCGACCACGGCCAGGTTCCTGGATGATATCAAAGAGATGGGATTCTTCTGGTCTTTCAAAGGCGGCCTTTCCTTCAATCTCGGTGATCTGATCAAGCCGTCCAATAAGGACAAGGTGCTGGCAGAAGCCCAGAGAAAGGTGGATGAAATTCAGGCCAGCTACACCATGGGTATCATCACCGACAATGAGCGCTATAATAAAGTCATTGACATTTGGAACGATGCCGACCGGGAGATTACCGAAACGCTGATGAAAGAATTGGCCACGCACAAGCGCGGTTTCAATTCTGTCTATATGATGTTGGACTCAGGCGCCCGTGGTTCTAAGGCACAAATCAAGCAGCTCTGTGGTATGCGGGGCTTGATGGCCAAGCCGAGGAAGTCCGGTGATACGGGTGGGTCTGTGGTTGAGAACCCCATTCTTGCCAACTTCGTTGAGGGCCTGAGTGTCTTGGAGTATTTCATTTCTACGCACGGGGCCCGCAAAGGTCTGGCCGATACGGCCCTGAAAACGGCCGATGCCGGTTATTTGACCCGTCGTTTGGTAGATGTGGCCCAGGACGTGGTTATTCGTGAAGAAGATTGCAATACCTTGCGTGGTATCCGCGTCAAAGCCGTCGTCGAGGGGGATATGGAAATCGTATCCCTGGCAGACAGGATCGAAGGGCGTTTTTCTTTGCATGACGTATATATCCCGGGTACGGACGATGTAATCGTTGGAGCGGGTGAGTACATCTCTACGGAAAAAGCCAAGGCTATTGAAGAAGCCGGTATTGAAGAAGTAGAGGTGCGGTCCGTTATGACCTGTGATACCGTCCGGGGCGTGTGTGCCAAGTGCTACGGAAAGAACCTCGCTACCGGCCGCCTGACCGAAATAGGCGATGCCGTCGGAATCATCGCCGCTCAGTCTATCGGTGAGCCCGGCACTCAGCTCACGCTGCGTACGTTCCACGTCGGTGGTGTGGCATCTGTCGCCAAGACAGAGAACAGCCTCACGGCCAAATTCAAAGGACGCATTGAATTTGACAAGAGCCTGCGGTGGGCCGAAAAGAAGGTGGGCAAAGAAGTCCAACGCATCGTCATCACTCGTACCGGTGAGTACCGGATCGTTGATGAAAAAACAGGTGCGCTCCTTTCCTTCAATTATGTCCCTTACGGCTCAATATTACACGTAAACGATGGCGATCCGGTTGATAAAGGTACCGTCATTTGCTCTTGGGATCCATTCAACAACCTGATCATCTCTCAGGATACGGGTATTGTACAGTTTGAAGGCATCGTCCAGGGGATCACCTATCGGGTCGAACGGTCCAAGCAGACGGGGGCAACGGAGCGCATCATCATCGAGACCAAGGATAAGAAAGTGAACCCCGCCATCCACGTCGTGGATAAAAAGGGCAAAATACTGCGCACTTATCCTTTGCCGGTAGGATCTTACTTGCAGGTGGAAGACGGACAGTCCATCGAAGCCGGTGACATATTGGTCAAGATCCCCAGAACTATGGGTAAGATTCAGGATATCACCGGTGGCCTGCCGCGCGTTGTCGAATTGTTTGAAGCCCGCAACCCCGCCAAACCGGCTATCATCTCGGATATTGACGGTATTGTCCGCGTCACCAACACCATCAAACGAGGCAACCGCGAATATATCGTTGAATCCAAAGACAAGAAGAAAGTCCATAAGTACTTGATTCCGCTCTCCCGACACGTGTTGGTACAGGATGGTGACCTGGTAAGGGCGGGCACGCCGCTTACCAAGGGCGCACTCGCCCCACGGGACATCTTGAATGTCAGGGGAGCATTTGCGGCACAGATGTATTTGCTCAACGGTGTTCAACAGGTCTATCGCTCCCAGGGGATCAACATCAATGACAAACACATCGAAGTCATCATCCGTCAGATGATGCGTCAAGTCGAGATCGTTGATCCGGGAGATACCACCTTCCTCGAGCGAGAAACAGCCTTGGGTTATGTCGTGCAGGAAGTCAATGACCAGATCATCAACATGAAGTACATCACCGATGCAGGCGGTTCTAACAAATACAAAGTGGGCCAGCTGGTGACGTTGCGCGAATTGCGAGAAGAAAACTCCTATTTGCGTCGCAATGATCTGAAACCTATGGAGTATCGCGATGCCAAACCGGCCACCACGATGCCTGTACTTCTCGGTTTGACCAAGGCTTCCTTGGCCACGGAGAGCTGGATATCTGCCGCTTCCTTCCAGGAAACCACCAAAGTACTCAGTATGGCCGCGATTGCCGGTAAGACGGACCGCTTGCTCGGTCTGAAGGAGAATGTGATTGTCGGTAAGAAGATACCGGCCGGTACCGGCATGCGCAAGTACGATCGCATAATGGTTATGGCGAGTGATGAAGGCTTTGCCGAATTACCGGAAGAAGGTGGTCCTGCTGCTGACAAGCCCAACGGCAACGGTAAGGAGTCTTAGGTCTGAGTCTCCGCTACTACAAATAAAGTAACTGTTTGGGTGCTCCTGTTTTTGCGCTAAAACAGCGGGTACCTAAACAGTTACCCAAAAGCTTATAGGTTTGGGTGGTCGGTTGCCCAAATTGTAACTGTTTGAGTGCTCCTGTTTTTAGGGATAAAATAGGCATTTTCGTGGATGTCGAAGGTAAAATTTTCGATGTGTAGCACCGCTACATGAGAAAATTTTACCAAAGACAGGCGCG
>JALVEF010000454.1 GCA_027031185.1 Saprospiraceae bacterium | reverse complement strand
ATTTAGGATAACCTCATTCGTAATATTGCCACTTGTAGTACAAAAATACCCTCTTGCCCAGAAACGACAACCCCAATATTTTTTACGAAGCTCAGGAAAACTTTGTTGCACCTTTCTGCTGGAACGACCTTTAGCGCGTTGTACAAATTGTGATACCGCTATATGTGGAGGAATCTCAACAAACATATGTACGTGATCCTTCTAAAGCACGCCACTGATAATTCGCACACGCATTTCTTTACACACCTGACGGATAGTTTCGCGCACATGTAACCGGATGTCACCTTCAAGAACCTTATAGCGATATTTAGGAACCCAGACTATATGGTAACGATGATGAAAAACTGTGTGACATCCGGTTGTGTAGCTCATAGTATATCTCCTATGATTGATTGCAAGTTGAAATTTTTGAAAAAGTAGTAAAATCTTCGAACACCCATTTGTTTTTTAGGGTGTGGAAGATGGTGTTGAGCAATTTTCTGGCGGTGGCGATGATGGCTTTGCCAGTGCCGCGTCTGGACTTAATCTGTTCATAAAATGCGTGCAAATATGGGCTATAACGTTTAGCGATCAGTGTGCACTGCACCAACGTTGTCCGTGCTAGTTTATTACCACGTTTGGTGATGCGCCCTGAATTATTTGTTTCGTTCGAATTGCTAACTTTGGGCACGATGCCGAAATAAGCCGCCAACTTGCCGACATTTTTAAAATCCGTAATATTGCCGATATGGCTTAACATCACGGCAGCCGAGAGCGGCCCTATCCCCTTGATGGAGATAATGTTTTCATAGCCCGGCAAGTCTTTGGCAAAGTCCGTAATAGTTTTTTCCAGCTGTTTGACATTTTCGCGCAAAGCGCCAAGCTGACTCTCGATTACGGCAAGTTCGCATCTTTCCAAGGTGCTCCACCCACTATAGCCTTCCACATGACGTGCAAATCCGCATTTGCTGGTTAAGGCTTCTTTTTTAACTTTTAAGCCGTGACGCACAAACATGCCATGTACCTTACCGAGCAACGATACGCGCAACTTTACCAGTTGACTGCGTGTAGAGATCAGCGAAGAAAGCTGTGCATTTTCTTCTGTTTTCATACGGGCTTCGGGCAGCATATCTTTGGATAAAAACAGCGCAATAGCCCGTGCATCGTGCTTATCCGTCTTTTTGACAGAGCGGCGGATAACTTCGAACTGCCAAGGCGCAATCACAACTACGCGCGCGACATGTGCCTCAACCATATTGCAAAAATGCGCAGCATTGCCTGTGGCTTCGATGGCGACTTCATCTTCTTTTGCCAAGCCTTTTATGAACTGCTCAAGACCGCCGCCCTGCAAAGACCAGGTGCGGATAATCTCTTTTTCGCCCTCTTGCAAAAAACAGCAAGTGAAGCTATTAGTATGAAGGTCTACTCCGATATAGCGTTTCATTTTTTTAAATTCCTTTCGGTTTGAATTGATACAAAATTGGGGTAGATGCTTTTGGCGGATGGCTCCAAACTCCTATTCGAGATCACCGCGTATAATAAAATTTGCGGGCCTCACGGTGGCCATTCGGTAGACAGGGCGGGTAGTCTCCTTTACGAGATCACCCGCTCTTGCGCTTTAAAAAAACGCAACTTGTGAACGGGGCCTCAAAACTGCATTCGCCCTGTAACCTATCTACCCTGAAAGCATCTTACTCACAGATCAGCTAAATGCCGATAATCAATTCATACCGTCTCCTTTTCTCGGTTAATCCATTCACTAAAACGTTCATCGGCCGTTTTAATGAGCTTTTTGTAAAAGCGTGTTTGGCTAATGCCTGATTTATCGCCTGCAACCAGCAAAATAGCCTGTCTATCAGGATCAAAAGCAAATGCAACAC
>JALVEF010000453.1 GCA_027031185.1 Saprospiraceae bacterium | reverse complement strand
GCTTCGACAAGCGTTCGCACTGAGCCTGCCGAAGTGCAGCACAGGTCGCGGTTGAATACGCCCCTGCCGGGGCGCGTTGAAGTGGCCCTTCGGGCCGTTGAATTTCCTGCGCTCGCTTGCTGTTTGATGGTACAAGGTCCAGGGTCAATGGTAAACGGACTCAACGCTTGCTTCGACAAGCGCTCGCACTGAGCCTGCCGAAGTGCAGCACAGGTCGCGGTTGAATACGCCCCTTGCGGGGCGTGTTGAAGTGGCCCTTCGGGCCGTTGAATTTCCTACGCTCACTTGCTTTTTGATGGTTCAGGGTCCAGGGTCAATGGTAAAAGGACTCAACGCTTGCTTCGACAAGCGCTCGCACTGAGCCTGCCGAAGTGCAGCACAGGTCGCGGTTGAATACGCCCCTGCCGGAGCGCGTTGAAGTGGCCCTTCGGGCCGTTGAATTTCCTACGTTCACTTGCTTTTTGATGGTACAAGGTCCAGGGTCAATGGCCCAGGGTACTTGGAAGTGCATCAGGGCAACAAGGGCATTTTAGCACAAAAGCAGCGGGTGCCTAACCCGCCAGCATTCCAAGGGAGAATGGAATGTCGGCATTATTCGAAGCCACTCGACAATTGAGCAGGTGCATAAATTCCATACAGAGCCGAAGGCTCTGTGATCTTCATTACCAAACCATACCAAAGGATTTGCTAACTTGTGGCGCACCGTAAAGGACAAAAGATGAAAGACGACAAGCGCATCGCGGGCTGGCGTCGAGTATTGTTTTGGATAGCGCCCGTGCTGGCGGTGTGGATCGGCTTTTTTGTCAAGCTGGATCCGGCGCGCCCGCAGCTCTCTTATACGCTGGCAGTGGCGGTGCTCATGGCGCTTTGGTGGGTGGCGGAAGTGGTGCCCCTGGCCGTGACGTCCATGTTGCCGGTCGTGTTGTTTCCCGTACTGGGGGTGATGAACGGCAAGCAGGTGTCAGCCCTGTATTTCAATCACGTTATTTTCCTGTTTATCGGTGGCTTTCTGGTGGCGCTGGCCATCCAAAAATGGTCACTGCACAAGCGGCTGGCCCTATGGTTGCTGACGCGGGTAGGGGCCGGGCCGGGCCGGATATTGTTCGGCTTTATGTTTGCGACGGCCTTCCTTTCGATGTGGATATCCAATACGGCGACGACGATGATGATGCTGCCGATCCTGCTGTCGGTGTTGGTGGAGATGGAGTCGCGGCATCCGGGGGCGGATCTGCACAATTTCTCACGGGCATTGCTGCTGGGTATCGCTTATGGGGCCTCGGTAGGCGGCATTAGCACGCTGGTAGGCACACCGCCCAATTTGTCCTTTGTGCGGATATTCGGCATATACTTTCCCGATGCACCGGAAGTGTCCTTTTCGACGTGGTTTTTTTATGCCTTCCCCTTGTCGGCGTTGATGTTTGTGGTGGTGTATCTCTATTTGTACTGGGTCTTTTTGCGGCGGGATGGCGCGAGCATCCGGCCGGCAGCCGGGCAGATCAAGGCCCAGCTACACGCCATGGGGCCAATGACTTATGAAGAAAAAGTCCTGGGCGTGGCCTTTGCCGGCCTGGCTTTGCTGTGGTTATTCCGGTCTGATATCCGGCTGGGCTTTGCTACGGTGCCCGGATGGAGCCGGTTGTTTGCGAAGCCCGCGTATCTGAATGACGGGACGGTGGCCGTCTTTGTGGCAGCGGTCTTGTTTCTGATCCCTTCACGCAGCCGTCCGGGAACCTTTTTGATGGACTGGAAGACGGCGGAGGCCATTCCGTGGGAGATTATCTTGTTGTTTGGCGGGGGATTTGCGCTGGCGGGCGCCTTCAAAGCATCGGGTCTTTCGACGTGGTTCGGAGAACAACTGGCGTGGGTGGGTCAGCTGCCGCCGGTAGTGACCATCGCCATTATAGCAATGGTGGTGACCTTCTTGACCGAGGTCACGTCCAACACGGCGACGGTAGAGGCCTTCCTGCCGGTATTGGCCGGCCTGGCCGTTCAGGCGCGCATCCACCCGTTGCTGTTGATGCTGCCGGCTACGATAGCGGCCTCGCTGGCTTTTATGTTGCCGGTGGCGACACCGCCCAATGCGATTGTATTCGGCACCCGGCGGCTGGCGATAGCGGACATGGCGCGGACCGGCTTTTGGCTCAATCTGGCCGGCATTCTCATCGTCACGCTTGTGACCTATTATCTCGGAATGGTCGTCTTTGGCATCACGCCCGGCCAATTCCCCATCTGGGGAGGGGGAAATGAGGGTGGAAAGCTTTAGCAAATCCGGGAAGGCCTTGGCCGGCGTTTTCGACCCTGAGGCCACCGATCAACGGATCTACGCAAAGCGTTGGAAGCTGTTGACCGGCGGCCGTTGACATAGGGTCGTCCTTACACCAGCTTATCGGCGCAGGAGGTAGAAGCGAAGGCATCGGGCTTGGCCTTGAACTCAAAGCCCATAGCCATGATGTAGCCCATAGCTTCTTTCAGAGCGACATTGGATTCAAAGTCCGGATCGGTGTTGATATCGGCGTGTACTTCCAGACCAACGTCGTACTTGTCCAGTACGTCGCAAATAGAGTAGGCCGTCTGAACCGACCGGTGTACTTCCAGTATCATCCGCTCACGCAATCCCATCTGGCGAACGACGCGTTCTTTGTTGACAAACATAAACCCCCCCTTCTTTTCCCGAAGGAAAACGATCACGGTAGCGAAGTGAACCGCTTCGCCATACGTCTGGGAGTCGGTACCAATGTACACCTTGAGCCGGTGGCCCAGGGCTTTCTCGGCCTTGATGACCCGCTCGACTTCATTCACGATGTGGTCGCTTAGCGGTTGGCCGTTGAGTCGTTTCCAGGACATGGCATTGCGCTTTTAATTATGAACGAATGGGCTGATGTGGCAATGTACACCAAAAAGAAGCAAACTGCCAACGAATGGCGTCACAATATTGGCTTGTCACATCATTTTTATCTAATGGCCCGTGTGTTTTATCGAAAAAAGTAGGGGTTCCCCTACTTTTTTGATGTATTTTTGGGTTGTTGTGTTCGCTCTCATCTCGCCGGTCGCCTGCGGGCGGGGCACTTTTGGGAGTAGCTTAACGTTCTGTCTAAAACTGTAACTGTTTAGGTACCCGTTGTTTTTGCGCTAAAATGGCCTTTTGCACCCAACCACTTACAATTAAATCAACGCCCATGTACAAGTTATTGATGACACTAACGGCTTGCCTGGCGGCTTTTGTCCTGCAAGCACAAAACAAAATCCGGTACGTGGAGTATGACTTGCCCAACGGTTTGCATGTCATATTGCACGAAAACCACGAGACGCCCATTGTGGCCGTGGCCGTCTCCTATCACGTCGGCTCCAAAAATGAAAATCCCAATCGCACCGGCTTTGCCCACTTCTTTGAGCACCTGCTCTTTGAAGGTTCTGAAAACGTCAAACGCGGCGAGTTTGACAAGTACATCGAAAACGCCGGCGGGATGAACAATGCCAATACCTGGTATGATCGCACTTTCTACTACGAAGTCCTGCCGTCCAATCAGCTCAAGCTCGGACTCTGGCTCGAGTCGGAACGGATGCTCCATGCCAGAGTGGACAGCACCGGCATTGAGACCCAGCGCCAGGTAGTCAAGGAAGAACGCCGCCAACGCATTGACAATCAGCCTTATGGATCTGTCATTGAAGAAACCATGAAGCGTCTCTTCAAAGTGCATCCCTACAAGTGGCCGGTCATCGGCTCTATGGCGCACCTGGACGCCGCCAAGGAACAGGACTACGTCAATTTTTACAAGACCTTCTACGTCCCCAACAATGCCGTCCTGGTCGTGGCCGGTGATATTGACATCCCCACCGCCAAAAAAGAAATCGAAAAGTACTTTGCCACCATCCCCCGCGGCATTCATCCCATTCCACGCCCCAAACCGCAAGAACCGCCATTGCGCGGTGTGACGGTAGATACGGTCTATGACAATATCCAATTGCCTGCCGTCATCCTGGGATATCGCTTGCCCGCGCAAGGTACGCCCGATGACTATGCCGTCGAGCTACTCAATACGCTGCTGGCCGGCGGCCAAAGTTCGCGCCTTCATAAGGTGCTGGTGGACGAAAAGCAAAAGGCGCTCTACGTCGGATCCTTCCCCATGGCCCTGGAAGACATGGGCGCCGGCATTATGTTTGCCATCGCCAATATGGGTGTGGATCCCAAAGAACTAACTACCGAGATGGATAGGGTGTTGGACGATGTCCGCAACAATCTGATACCCGAAAAGGAATTTCAAAAGCTGCTCAATCAGAAAGAGAGTGACTTTGTGCAGGCCAACAACAAGATGATCGGCATCGCCGAAAATCTGGCCGATTATTACATGTTTTATGGCAATACAGACCTGATCAATACCGAGTTGGATCGCTATCGCAAGGTCACGCGCGAAGACATCCGCCGCGTCGCCCGAAAGTATTACGACCCGGCCAACCGCGTCATCTTGTATTATCTCCCGAAACCCAAGGCACAATAAATTTCGACCCCGCACCTGCCTGAAGCAGGTGCAAACTCTCTCCTTTCCCACAAAAAACAATTGCCATCATGCAATATAAACACTTTGCATTTTTTGTGCTCCTTATCCTGCTGGCGGCCTGTACGCCCAAGACGACAGTCCCGACGGTCACTGCACCGCCTGCCAAACCGGATCCGGAAGCTTTTCGCAAGCACGCGCCGGCACCGGACCCCGCGCCGGTCATCCAAATCGGTGATTATCAGACCTTTACGCTCGACAATGGCCTGACGGTCATCGTCGTCGAAGATCACAAAATACCGGCCATTGACATCAGTCTGGATGTGGATGTCCCGCCTTTCTACGAAAAAGATAAGGCCGGTTTGTCTTCTCTCGCTGGCACGCTCATGGCCGCCGGTACGAAGTCCCGCACCAAGGCGGACATTGATGAAGCCGTGGACTTTATCGGTGCCTACCTGACCACCTGGGCGACCGGAATGTATGCCAACTGTCTCTCCAAGCACAAAGATGCCCTGCTCGATGTAATGTCCGATGTCTTGCTCCATCCGACCTTCCCCGAAAAGGAATTTGAGAAGGAACGCAAGCGCACCTTGTCGGGCCTGGCCCAGCAGCAGGACGATCCCAATGCCATCGCCCGCAATGTCGGTCATGTGCTCAACTTCGGCAAAAATCATCCGTACGGTGAAGTCGCCACAGAGGAGACCGTCAAGAATATCACGCGCGACGATTTGGTCAAATACTATCAAACTTATTACCGGCCCAACATCTCTTATCTCGTCCTGACCGGTGACATCACGCCGGATGAAGCCAAAGAACTCGCCAACAAGTATTTCGGCTCCTGGCAGAAGGCCGATGTGCCCCGTGTCGAGCTGCCCGCTGTCAAGCCCCCCCAACAGACATCCGTGGCGATGGTCAACAAAAACGGTGCGGTCCAATCCCAGCTCCTCATCACCTATCCGCTTGATCTGAAACCCAATTCGCCCGACCTGATCAAGACGCGTGTGGCCAACGGCTTGCTCGGCGGCTTTTTCGGATCCCGCATCAACAAAAACCTGCGCGAAGACAAGGCCTATACCTATGGTGCGCACACGTCCATCCGTCCGGACAGAGAAATAGCAAGATTCCGCGGCGGAGCCGCGGTAAGGAATGAAGTCACGGATAGTGCCATTGTGCAGTTTCTGTACGAAATGAAGCGCATCCGCGAGTCCAAGCCTGCGCCGGAGGAGATGAAGCGCGTCAAGTCCGTGTTGTCCGGGCAGTTTGCGCGTTCTTTGGAAGACAAGCGCACGGTCGCCCGTTTTGCCGTCAATACGATAAAATACCACCTGCCCAAGGATTACTACGCCAACTACCTCAAGAATCTCAATGCCGTCACCGCCGAGGACATACAGGCCATGGCACGCAAATACATCAAGCCCGATCAAGCCTATGTCATCGTGGTCGGCAATCAAGATGAAGTCGTCGAGCGCCTCCAAAACGTGCAAGCTCCCGGCGGTATCAAATACTACGACCGGTACGGCAATCCCATTGCCGCACCCAAAAAGGATGTCGGCGAAATGACTGCCAAACAGGTGATTGAGCGCTATCTGAAAGCCATCGGCGGTCGCGAGGCTATCGCCAAGATCAAAACGATTCGCGCCGTGGCCGGCGCCGAAGCCCAGGGCCAGCAGGTGGTCATCAAGACC
Organism: Saprospiraceae bacterium; assembly: GCA_027031185.1. Lineage (GTDB taxonomy): Bacteria > Bacteroidota > Bacteroidia > Chitinophagales > Saprospiraceae > HyVt-613. The sequence goes on along the minus strand of JALVEF010000453.1, from coordinate 1,424 downwards.
ATAGGCTCTACGCAAGGGAAGGGCATGATTGATGTCCTGGTGGGGGGACAACCCATGCAGAAAATTGTCTTTAACAATGGCAAGGGCTATCAGATGGCTATGGGCCAAAAAATGCCGCTGGAGCAGAAAATGCTGGAAGGACTGAAAACAGAAATATTGCCTGTCAAAGAAATGGCCTACGATCAACCCGGCTACCAACTCGAACTCAAGGGGATTGAAACCATTGACGGTAAGGAAGCCTACAAGGTAGTAGTGACTACGCCCGCCGGCACCACTCAAACCAACTACTACGACGTGAAATCAGGCTTGAAGTTGCAACAGGTCACCCGGCAGAATGGTATGAACTTGCCCGTCACTTACTCGGATTATAAGTCGGTACAGGGTGTGCTTTTCCCCTATACGTTCAAGCAGACGGTGCCGATGCCTATGACTTTCCACATCACGGACATTCGCGTGAACGTACCGCTCAAAGACGAGGATTTTAAGGTGGATTGAGACTTTATACACCGGCCGCAGACCGAAAAAAACCGATGACGCCCGTCATCGGTTTTTTTCGGTCTGCGGCTCGGGGGCCGTCAATGGGTCAAAAGAGCCTCTCGCTAAATATCTTTGAGCAGATAGTCGTATTTCTTTTGGATTTTTTCCATGTGTTTTTGGAATGTATTTGTCACATGTTCGATGGCCTGGATTTGCGCTTCGGTGATGTTGTTTTGGTCTTTGCGCGATTCGATGTATTTGTTCAGGTCGCTGAGCGTCTTGAGCGCTTCGCTGTTTTTGGCCATAAACGAAGTGCCGACTTTGGCAGCGCGGAGTGCATCGCCGATGGATAACTCTTGTCCTTTGTTTTGTTTATCCGCCAGCTTGCGCAGCAGGTCTTCGTTGTCCTGAATCAGTATCTCGATGTTGGCGGAGATTTCGTTGATGGCCTCTTCCGCATCGGTGACGGCCTTGGCCAGTTCGGGGTCTTTGCGGATGGCTTCCGGGAGTTCTACTTTCACCGGAGCGACCAGGTCGCGCTTGTCGCGGTGGACGATGATGCGGTGTTTGTCACTGTCGGACTGACAGGCCGGCAATAGGACGACGGCCACGAGCAAGGAGAGAAGGAGCTTCTTCATAGCAGCTGTTTTTTGCGCAATATAAGAACGAATTTGTTCAATTAAAAATTAGCTTGCCCCGCACTTACTTGCTTTGCTGATTGGGGCTGCCCCCTTTCGCATAAGCCTTTTGCCGGATGAATGCTATTTGTCCCGCACTTTGGGCAAGTATGTGCGGGACGTTGAAACGCTTGCGCGTTGAGTTTGCCCCGCACTTACTTGCTTTTCCTGGTTTTGGCTTTGCCCCTTTCCGCTTATGCTTTTTGCAAGATGAGCGCTATATCACTCCGCTTTGGTGGGCAAGTATGTGCGGGACGTTGAAACGCTTAC
>JALVEF010000452.1 GCA_027031185.1 Saprospiraceae bacterium | reverse complement strand
GAATAGGGGCGCTTTACTTGTCCCGCACCTACTTGCCCCGGACAGCGACAGGCGCCTACCGGATAACGTGGGCAGATATCTTGCCCCTTGATAGACCTTCTCAACCCCACGCGCCCCTGAAGGGCGCGTAAACTTACATTTATCCCCTACCGAAAATGCTTTGGACGCCGGATATGGGAATAGCCGTCAGGCGAGCGCAGCTTCCAGCTTTTCGGCCAGCTGGGCCTTGGATGCCACGCCGACGTGTTTGTCAAAAACTTCACCGTCTTTGAGAATCAGGATGGTGGGAATGTTGCGGATGCGGTACTTGATAGCTACCTGAGGATTGCTGTCCACATCCAGTTTGCCGATTTTGGCTTTGCCGGCGTATTCCTGACTGAGCGCTTCGATATGCGGTGCGATGATGCGGCACGGCCCACACCACTCGGCCCAAAAGTCAATCATAGCGACTCCCCGGGTCGCTTCCTTCTCAAAATTGTCGTCGGTAAACTCAAACGCCATTGTTCAATTTTTTTTACTCACGCTGCAAAACGCTGCCAATCGCATTTGGTTCAATGAAACGGGCTTGTAATGGATTTGTTGGGTGAATATGGGCTTGGCAGGGAGACTGCCCAAAGGAGTTAGTTGGCAATTGTTCATATATTTGCTGCTGTTAATGAGAGAGATATGCGGCGGCAATTGGCTTGGTATGCATTCCTGTTGGTAGGGGCGATTTCAGCTTGTAAGGGACCGGAACGACCGGTGGGTAGCTTTCCGGAGGCTGTTTTGTTTCGCCGGGGGCAGCTTGCAGCGCCTGATAGTATTGCGGCGCGGGTTGCGCTTCGTGAGCGGATACAAAAGGTACTGCAAAAGGATCCGCCGGTGCTGTCGCTATCCCGCGATGATGCGGCTCATCCGGCTTTGGTTTTTGCGCAAGATATCGCGCTGGCTTCCGATCGTGTGCGCCGGCTGTGTCACCGCCGGAAGACGGGGGAGGCGGTCTTGTGCGCGGTGACGGATGTGCGGCCGGCCCGCCCTGCTGAGTTGCGCAAGGCGAATCTTCGCGGAGACTATGCGCTGGTGGAGATTTACAACTATTATTACAACAGCCTGATAAAGGCATTTGTGGATCGTGCCCGGCGAAGTCTGGCAGATGTAAAGACCTATCCCGGGGCACAGCCTGCTATGCGTCGGGACTTCGCACGGATCGCGCGTGCCATCGCGTATGCGCACCCGCGCGTGCGTGAGGTGTGGGACGGGCTCGGCGGTTCGGATGTGTTGGTGCGTGTGAGCAAGTGTGAGCGGAGCCGCCATCTTTGTTATGCGGTGGTGGTGACGCCCCGCAAGGGCGACAGGTCGCTGTGGGTTTTGGTGGATATGACGGAACTGGATGTCATCGGCTATCGGCTGATGCCGCGGTGGGACCCACAGCGGCCCCAAATCGTGACGGAACGTAGCTTGCAAAACGCGGTGGTTGGCGCCACGTGTGATCAGATTCAGACGGACAGCCTGGGTGATTGGGTGATACATTACCGGCTGACCAAGTCGGACGGTATCGAGCTCTTGGATGTGCGCTATCAGGGCCGGAAAGTGCTGCGCTCGGCCAAGATACTGGACTGGCATGTCAGTTATCCGGATCGCAAGGACTTTGGCTATTCGGACGCGATGGGCTGTCCCGTGTTTAGCGCGGCGGCGGTGGTCGCTTTTGAGCTGCCCGAAATCACGCCCATTGTGCGGGACGGACAGCAGGTGGGCTATCGTTTTGTACAGGATTACCGGAGCCCGGTGTGGCCGAAGGGCTGCAATTATCGCTACCAAAACTTGTTTGAATTTTATAACGATGGTAGTTTTCGCATTGCGGGTGTGAATTTGGGCTTGGGCTGCAGCAACAATGGTTGGTACCGGCCGGTATTCCGTATTGAACCGGCACTGCACGGACGTACCCGTGTGGAAGTATGGAATGGGTCGGGCTGGCGCCCGAAAGGGCGCGAGTTTTGGCATTTGCAGGACAAAGGCACTGCATACTCGCGCGAGTCGGCTCTTTTCCGGATGACAGGTGAGGACGGAAACGGCTTTTTGATTGTGCCGGACCGGGGACAGCTGACACCCGGCGGACGCGGGGACCATGCTTATTCTTATTTTGTGCGCGCACATGCGGATCGCGATGAGGGCCGGAGCAATCAGCCGACATTCGGGCCGTGCTGCAACACGACTTATGAACAAGGGCCGGAGCGCTTTATCGCGGATGGCGAGTCGCTGGACGGCGGTGTCGTCTTTTGGTATGTGCCGCAGATGAAGAACAGCGACCGGCCCGGAGCGGAATACTGCTGGGTGCGCTCTTATGTGAAGGACGGGTATGAGGCCTTTCATACTTACCCGGGCACTGTCGGCCCGCTCTTTGTTCCTTTTCAAAACGGCCATTGACATGGTGAAAAACACAAAACGGACTTCTACAGAAGGAAGTATGGCCAGGTGGTTTGTCTTGATTCTGGTGCTGTTGATAGCCGGTGTGGGCCTGTGGAAATACCGCCATCGTCCCCCGAACGGGGAGATGGCGCATCCGGGGCCGCTGGATTTATGCGGCGCCAATCCTGCTTTTGCGCTCAAATACGGGATGCATCCGCCGCTACTCATTGATACGCGTCAGAATGACGGGCCGGGTCTTCGGCTGATGGAGGCGCGCAAAGGGGGACGCGTGCTGCAATTGGACAATTGGAAACAATTTGGCTATCTCGGGCCTTACGCATTGGACAAGGATGGTGTCATCTATACGGCACCGATACCTTTTGTCAATTTGGGCGGGCACGAGCCGGGCTATTTCAACCGCATCTTGCGCCTGGACCCGGCTTCAGGTCAATTGGAAGACTGGATGACGCTGCCCTCGCCGGCTCCCGCGACAGAGGACAATGCGTATGGAGTGACGGGCTTGGCTTATGACTGTACGACTCACACGCTCTATGTGGCCTCCGTGGCCGGCTCGGATGCGAACCACGAACGCGGGCGGATCTATCATATTGACCTGAAAACCAAGCGCATCTTGCATCGTTTGGACCATTTTGATGCATTGGGACTGGGTCTGTATCGCATGCGCGCGGGCAAGCGCCTGTACCTGGGGCATGCGCGCTCGCCGGAGGTCTTTTCCATCGGCCTAAAAGAGTCGGGCGGCTTTCGGGGACGCAAACCGAAGTTTGAGTTCTCGCTTGCCGCCTTCCGGGATGGAAGTTATGACAATGCACACCGGATACGGTTTACGCGGGACGGACGGATGATAGTGAAGGGAATTGAATTTAACTTCTCGCTGATGGCGGCCAGTGATCCGCAGCGCAATATATATTTGCTCCGGTACCGGGCGGAGGGGGACAAGTGGGAATTCGTGGATGTCCAATCCCAGCAGGAATGAGGAAGATGCTATGGTATGCGGCCCTGTGGGTATTGGCCTTGTCCGCATGCACCCGCGGCGGTCGTGATGAGGCAGTCGGGGAGGAGCAACGGCTCTACGAACAGGCGCGTACATATCTGTTTCCGCTGCCGGCCACCGACTCGTTAAGAGATACGGCTATGGAGCGGCTGGGTGCCCGCCTGTATGAAGAGAAAGCTTTGTCGTTGGATTCGACGGTCAGTTGTGCGACGTGCCATCCGGTGGCTCACTATGGCGTGGATGGCAAACCGGTCAGTGAGGGGATTATGGGTCGCCGCGGGACGCGCAATGCACCGACGACGTTTTTTAGCGGGTATTACCTGGCGCAGTTTTGGGATGGGCGCGCCAAGGACCTGGAGCACCAGGTCACCGGGCCGCTGACCAATCCCAATGAGATGGGACTTCCTGATACGAATAGGGCCGTATCCCGCTTGCGTCGTTCGGTATCCTATCGGCGGCATTTTTTGCGTGTGTTTGGTGATAGTGTTGTGACTTATAGCCGGCTGGCGAATGCCATTGCGGCGTATGAGCGCAGTCTGGTGACGGAGACGCGGCTGGATGCCTATTTGCGGGGAGATTTGGATGCTTTGGGGCCGGATGAAAAAGCGGGGCTCCGCATAATGTTGGACAAGGGCTGTATTCCGTGTCACAGCGGGACGGCGATGGGTGGTGCTCTGTATCAGAAATTCGGGATTTTTGATGATTATCGGCGGCAGCTGGGCCATGTGGTGCAAGACAGCGGGCGGATGGCGGTCACAGGATTAGAGCAGGACCGGGATGTGTATAAGGTGCCGTCGCTGCGCAATATCGTGCATACGGCGCCGTATTTCCACGATGGGAGTGTATCGCGTCTGGAAGACGCGATCCGGATAATGGGGCGGTTGCAAGTGGGGATGGAGCTGTCCGGTAAGGAGGTGCGTCTTATACGGCGATTTTTGGAAGCAGCATCGGTGCCATCGGATAGCCTTTCAGTGGATGAAAACGGCCGGTTATTGCGAGACCGGGGTGCTTTGGGCGGGTAAGGTTTCAAATACCAAATACTGCATTGTTATAGCCGGATACTCTATAATCTCGGCTGAATGCTCAATGGTGGTTGGCTGATAGGCTGCAAAGGAGTATCTTCCGCCCATAATACTACTCATCAGATGGGGTTCCGCCACATATATAGCATGGTGGTCTTTTTGTTTTTGGCTGTGGCCGGACAGGCGCAGGATGTGGTGTTTGACAGTCTGCCTAAGGGGCGGATAGACATTTCGCCTCATGTGTGGCTATGGGCCCGGAATGGGCGCAAACTGCCTGCCGATATGGCTTTGCCGGATGGTATGCGGGTGCCGGGGACGCATTTCGGGGCTTTGCTGGACAGCGTGGCGCCCAATAAGCTGAATGTGTTTTTTCGCTTTGGAGTAGTCAATCGTACGGCGGACAGCATGGATTTGCTTCTGCATGTGCCGCTGGCGGATATCATTGAGGTGATGGTAGGCGATGAGCGGCAGATTGGGGGGTTTCAAGCTCGCCCGGATCGCCGGCCTGTGCGCTACTTGACCAGTGCGTTTGCTATCCGGCTGGCCCCGGGAGAGAAGAAGGTGGTACAAGGGCGGTTGTTTTTCTTTTTGAAGTATCGTGATAATCACAATCTTCGGTTTACGATAGGGGAGCGACATTATATGACCGGTCGCTTGCTGGGGCGGCCGGTTACGGACGTGGACTATAAGTTTGCGCTGTTTAGTGCGGCGTTTTTTGCCGTGTTGGTGTTTATGTTTTTGTTTATGCTGCTGCAGTATATGCAGCTGCGGGATCCCTTGTACTTGTATTATTCCGGGTATCTGGGAGGTATGGCCGTGTATGCGCTGAGTGGCTTCGAAGCCATAGGAAATGTGGCCATGTGGCTGAGTGGTGATTTCGATTATTATTGGGTGCTCAAGCATCCGTTTGGCTTGATAGTCAATGTGTTGTACTATTATTTTATACGGGAATTTCTGGATTTAAAGCATACAGCCCCGCGTGTCAAGTATGTATATGACAGATTTTCGATGGTGTTGTTGTTTTGGGTGATAGGGGACTTGGTGTTGGGTTTGGTGATGGGACAATATGCACTGGCAAGGCAAATATATCTTGCGGTACGTTTGCTTTGGATCATACCGTCTGTGGCTTTTTTGTTTATCATTTGGCGCAAATCCATACCGTATAGTCATATCATTTTGGTGGGCACGGCGATTTTGATACTGGGCAGCCTGATCAGCTTGGTCATGAGTATTGTGCTCAGTGATATAGGGACGTTTTGGGAGATTCCCGTGGTGTATACAATGATCGCACTGGTGTTGGAAATCGGTTTTTTTAGTATTGCTATTGCCAGACGCATCAAGGACAAGGAGCAGGAGCGCTTATATTCGCAAAAGATGCTAATCGAACAACTGACCGAGAATGAAAGGCTCCAAAGTGAAATGAATATCCAACTACAGGAGCGGGTCAAACACCAGGAACTGGAAAAACGCCACCAACAGCTGGAGCTGGAAAAAGAAAAGGCGGAGATGAAAAACGTCCGGCTGGAACGAGAGCTGGCGGTGATGGAGCTAAGTGCCTTGCGTGCACAGATGAATCCGCACTTTATTTTCAACACACTGAACTCTATCAAAAGCTATATACTTAGTAAAGGGCCGCTGGAATCGGCCGAATATCTGACCAACTTTTCGCAACTCATCCGCTCCATTCTGAATAATGCCTCAAAAGCCCAAATTTCTCTCAAAGAAGAGCTGGCCACCATCCTGCTCTATATCAAGCTGGAGCAAAAGCGCTTTCCTGAGCGTTTTGACTTTGTCTTTTTCAACCGCGTCGGTGATGTGTCTCTGGAGCAATTGCAGGTGCCGCCGCTTATTCTGCAGCCGTTTGTTGAAAATGCCATCTGGCACGGCCTGCTGCACCTGGAAGAAAAGGGTGTGTTGCAAATCGAAGTAGTCCGCCATCCGGAGACGGGTTGTATCCAAATCATCATCGAAGACTCCGGGATCGGTCGGCGACGTGCTGCCGAGCTTCAAAAGTCTGCGGTACGTAAGCACAAGTCCATGGGAATGGGCATTACCCGCCGCCGTATTGATTTACACAACTTGATGTTTAACCGCGGGATTACCGTGCGCATTATGGATTTGTATCCCGACAAGGAAAATACAGGTACCAGAGTAGAAATTAGTATATCTTGCCCGCATAAAGGCAAACCTAAACAACCCGAAGATGAAACTACGAGCAATTCTGATTGATGATGAGGCATCGGCGGTCGAGTCTTTGGCCGTTGAACTTAACGCTTACTGCCCGGAAGTGGACGTACTCGCCAAATGTACGAGTGCCAAGGAAGGGATTGAAGCAATTCAAAAACTGAATCCCGACCTGGTCTTTCTGGACATTAAGATGCCCTGGATGAATGGCTTCGAAATGCTCCAGGCTCTGGGGACGTTTTCTTTTTCTGTCGTCTTCGTGACGGCGTATGACGAGTTTGCCTTGCGTGCCTTTGAAGTCAATGCCGTGGATTATTTGATGAAGCCCATTGAAAAAGACAAGCTGATTCTGGCAGTACAAAAGGTCAAACAGCAGCGCAAGCCCCTGACCCCCAACGTACTGGATGATATCCTCCACACCATACGGCGCCTGGAAGATGCCGGCTCCCGGCGGGTGCGCCATATCTCTCTCCCTACCCCCGAAGGCCTTGAATTCATAAAAATTGACCAAATATTATATGCCAAAGCGGACAGCAATTATTCCAAAATATTTTTGAAGGACGGCAATGTGGTCATGCTTACCCGGACACTCAAACAGGTCGAAGAACTTGTCCATGGACTCAATTTCTTCCGTACGCATCAGTCCTATTTGGTCAATCTGGACTATATCAAAAAATATGTCAAAGGGCAGGGGGGCTACCTCATCCTGGAAAGAGGCCTGCAAGTCCCTGTCTCCCGTGCGGCCAAGTCGAAATTGATGGAGTTATTGAAGTGACCGGCGTTATCGTCCCGGCTTTAATCTCCCGCAGGAGCACGGTGCTGTCGCCCGGCTTTGTCTTATACTCAAAGCGATTTGTTTTGGGACGATTGAATATCGAACAAGGAACACCGATTTGAGATTTTAGAAGGGGAATCCCTGAGCTAGTCGAAACGTGGTCACTGTGGTCACTGAGCTCGTCGAAGTGAGCGCTGCACTGAGTGCTATGGTGAGCCTGCCGAAC
>JALVEF010000451.1 GCA_027031185.1 Saprospiraceae bacterium | reverse complement strand
GACCCTTTATGTCATGCGTTGGGAGCGCCTTAACCGTATTTGTTGTGGATAACAGCGCTCTGCGTCTGGCGATTTCGAGTGTCCGGTAATATCGATAAATTAGACTGCAAATGTCCAAGTTTGGAAAAGGAGAGTACATTATGCTGGCCCTTGGGGCTCTGTGCCTTTTGGTTTTCCTTTACTTGAGACACACAGGCTCGTCTTTAAAACTTCGTCGGGAAGAGGGTGCTTATGGAGATGATTCTCGCACGAGCAAGTTTGTCCTTTACCGGCCGGAAAAAGCAAAGAAAGCACTCCCGCTCGTCATCTTTGTGCATGGTGGTGCATTTGTACAAGGAAGCTGCACCGACTACATCCCCGAATCCTTTGCTAAGGATATTGGGCGTGCCGGATTTATTGCGGCCACCATTGAGTATCCTAAAATTAGAGACAATTATTTGGAGGCTTTTAGACTTAAAGAGCTTGAAATGAAAGCTGTGGCTGCTGCAAAAAAGGCGGCTTATTATTTTATTGATCACGCAGATGAGTACGGTGTTGATAAAAACAACATTTTTATATGTGGATACAGTGCGGGTGGGTTTATTGCACTGCACAGTATGTTTACAAATGGTGAAGAAGCTGAAAGATACGCCGGCAGCTCACTTGCCGAGGGTATAAAGGCTGTACTTGACCAGCCCAATCCCTTTAGGGGCATTGTCGCAATTAGTGGTGGTTTGCTAACCATGGATTGTGTGGATGATGATGATTTCAAGTGCCCGATCTTACTGTTTCACAGTGAAACGGACTCGGTTTTTCCATATTACTACGGCAGACCATTTGCAGCGGTGGCAGAGAAGCCTAGGCACTTCTCTCTTCCTCGATTAAGCTTTATACTTGGCATTGGCAGTAAGGGGCGGTTAATTGATATAGATCCCAGTATTATTGTACCAAGGAGCATTATGAGATTCCTACGTAATTGGGCCACCAATGGTCAGGAAGTGTACGGCTCCGGTGCCATCTACGAACAATATGGGAATCTTGACTTTTGTGATATACGCTTGGTGAAACTTCAGGGCCCTCATCAGTGCTTTATTAAAATGGACGGCAGGATTTCAAAAAATTATAGAAAGGTCCGTCGAATAATGCTTCGCTTCATTAAACGGAACGTCCATGAAGAATAAAAGTATAAATATTGAAAAAATCTTTGTGATTGTTGCATTGATGCTGCTCTTGGCAGCCTTCTTCTCGTGTAAGGATGTTGGGGGTGGGGGGAATCATTCCGGCGATGAGGGCCGCGGGGATATACCCGCACGGCCCGAAAAAGTGCGAATCCTCTACGATATATCCGCCAGTATGGGGGGGCTTCTCTACCAGCCCACTGAGGCCAAGACGGAGCTGATTCGCATATCAAATATCCTGCGCCAGCAAAAACTCAAAGTGTCTTTTCACTTCGTGTCGGATACCGTGTCAGGGCCAATGGAAGAAGATAGCGTATGGAATTCCTTCGGTACAATTGGAGCCAGAAACGGGTGGGGGGATACGCATTCCAGCTATCTGGATAGAATGATCGAAAGGGTAATGGAAACGACAAAGCAAAAAACCATCTCCTTACTGGTCACCGATGGAATTTATTCGACTAGTAGTGACAGGGTTAGGGAATATTTCAGGAACCATGGGTCTGATGATCGGTCTTATATAAGGGCGCTCTTACAACAAGAAGAGAGCGATATGGCTAGGGCCTTCGGCCGTCTGGCCCGATCGGGCTTTGGGATCCAGATATTCAGATTCCTGAGCGACTTCAATGAGACGCCTATGACCCCGTATTACAATTGTAAAAACAATTTGATAAATCCTTCGGCCCCGGAAGAGAGAAGGCGCCATATAACAAACA
>JALVEF010000450.1 GCA_027031185.1 Saprospiraceae bacterium | reverse complement strand
GGTCAGCGGCAGTTCCTCCAGGGGCAACGCTTCGGCGACACCTTCCGCATCATAGACGATTGGAATAGGCTCGCCCCAATACCTTTGCCGGCTAAAGCCGGCATCTCTCATCTTATAATTAACCCGGCGGTGTCCAATGCCCATTTCTTCGACCTTGCGAATGACCGCCTCGATGGCCTCCGGCACCTGCATCCCTGTGATAAAGTCCGAGTTGATGAGCACGCCGACCTTATCCTGGCGACCGGCCCCGGGATAACCGGACTTATCAATAACGTCAATGACCGGCAAGTCAAAGTGGCGGGCAAAGGCCAGGTCGCGATCGTCATCGCTGGGCACCGCCATGATGGCACCGGTACCGTAGTCTTTGAGTACATAGTCGCTGATATAAACCGGCACGCGCCCGCCCGTCAACGGGTGACGCGCATACGCGCCGGTAAAGGCCCCGGTCACCTTTTTGGTTTCGGTCAGGCGTTCGCGCTCCGAGCGCCCGGCCGCGTAGCGTACATATTGCTCCACCTCGGCACGATGTTCGGGCGTGGTGATGGTCCCAACCAGTTCATGTTCCGGGGCCAGCACCATAAAGGTGACACCGAAGATAGTATCCGGCCGGGTGGTGAATATTTTGAGCTTTTGGTCGGTATTTTCCAGGGGAAATTCAATCAAAGCGCCTTCGGACCGGCCGATCCAGTTGCGTTGGATGGTTTTGAGCGCATCGGACCAATCCACGCGGTTGAGTCCTTCGAGCAGGCGGTCGGCGTAGGCCGTGATGCGCAAAAACCACTGTGTCATCGGGCGCAATTCGACGGGATGACCGCCCCGCTCGGAAAGTCCGTTTTTGACTTGATCGTTGGCCAGGACGGTGCCGAGGGCCTCGCACCAGTTGACATAGCCGACGGAGCGGTAAGCCAACCGGTAATGCATCAGGATATCATGCTTTTCCTTGCGGGAAAAGCCCTGCCAGTCTCCGGCGGTAAAGCTGCCTTCGTAGGTAGTCGCTGCTTCCATTCCCGCGGTCCCGGAGGCCGCAAAGTGCGCTTCCAACTCCGCGATGGGCCGTGCTTTTTGCAAGGCTCTATCGTAAAAATGCTCAAACAACAGCGTAAAAATCCACTGCGTCCACTTATAGTATTTGGGATCGGACGTCTTGACTTCACGCGACCAGTCGAAGGACAAGCCGATGCGCTTCAGCTGGGTGCGGTAGCGCTCGATATTTTGGTCTGTGCTGACAGCCGGATGGATGCCGCGGCGGATAGCATATTCTTCGGCCGGCAGGCCAAACGCATCATATCCCATCGGATGTAGGACATTGAAGCCCTTGAGACGCTTGTAGCGGGCGAATATATCCGAGGCGATGTAGCCGAGCGGGTGACCGACGTGCAGGCCGGCCCCCGACGGATAGGGAAACATGTCCAGCACATAGTACTTGGGCTTACCGGACTTATTGGACACGACGTAGGTGCCGGTCTCCTCCCATTTCCGGCGCCATTTCTCTTCCATACGGGCAAAGTCTAATTCCATCTCGGTGTCATTCTATTTGGTCGGGCGGCTGATCCTCCCGGCAATGTGGTTTTGAACACGGCGTATTGACAAGGCAAGTTTGCACCCTCTTCGAGGGTGCGGGGTTGGCGGTTGAAGAAATGGTCACTTCGTAGCAACCCGGCCGACGTGCTGTCGGCCCATCTCCACGTGCACGCCCTGCACCCTGTTTGGTACAATCCCAAAACGGTGCGCATGCTCCCCTGTTTGGCCGGCAAAGATAGCAATATTCGCGCGGAATACGGTTTCAGAGCCAAAGTAGCGATTCGGGGAGCGGCATAAATAGCGCCCGGCACTATACGCACGGGCGTGCGTATAGTGCCGGGCAGTCGGGGAGATTCAAGACCGCAAAAGCGGCCAATTGGGGATGGCCATTATGGCTTGGCGGCCATGGCCGTAATATCTTCGGGCTGCGGCGCCTGACGGCGGATGGGTACCGCATCCAAAATCTGCTTGACAGAGTCCATAAAAGTCAGATAAGCCGGCAGGTCCTTTTTGTTCATCGGCGGCGGAGCGGGAAGTTTTTGGCGCAAAGGATCCACTTGGCGGCCGTTTTTCCAAAAGCGATAGCAGACGTGCGGGCCGGTGGCCAGGCCGGTGGAGCCGACATAGCCGATGACCTGGCCTTGCTTGACCTTTACGCCCGGGCGGATGCCCTTGGCGATACGGCTGAAATGCAGATACTGTGTGGAGTAAATCTTATTGTGGCGAATCTTGACGTAGTTGCCGTTGCCGCGCGTATAAGCGGCCTTGGTGACGATGCCGTCGGCGGTCGCATAGACCGGTGTACCGCGCGGGGCGGCGAAGTCGGTGCCCAGATGGGGGCGGCGGCGCTTGAGTACGGGGTGAAAGCGGCGCGGATTGTAGCGCGAAGAGATCCGGGTGTATTTCACCGGCGCCTTGAGAAAAGCACGACGGGCGGGACGTCCTTTCTCGTCGTAGTACTCGTTATTGTACTTATCGCTTTTGTACTTAAAGACGTAGGTAGGCACCCCCAGTTGCTTGTAATAGGCTGCTTCGATGGACTCCACACCGACGGGCTTGCCATCTATCTGCTTTTCAGTGTACAGGATTTTGAATTCATCGCCCTTGAAGACGTGATAGAAATCCACGGACCAGGCCAGGACATCAGCCAGGTAGTCGGCCAGCTCATCACTGGCACCGGCAGCCTTCATGGCATTCCAGAGATTGGACTCAATCACCCCGGAAGCAGACTTGTGCACGTATTTGACCGGGCGCCTGACCTCGCGCACACTGACACTGTCCATAAAGTCAATGTGATAGTAGTGGTAGATGTCCGGCTCATAAACGATTTGACCGGGGCGGTCGGCATCGCCATTGTAGATAAATGCCATGAGCTGCCCGGGCCGGATGGCCTTCAGGTCAAATTTCTTCTTGCAAGCCGTGATGAGCGGCTCGATTTTTTCGGGAGCCACGCCGTGCCGCGACAGGATGCCGGAGAAGGTCTCACCGGATTGGACGCGGTATTCATCAATGCACATATCATCCGCCGGCATGCCAAAGTAAAACTTCGGGGCGGATTTCTTGGTTTTTCTTTCCAGTAGGCGGGGGGCTGTTTTCTCTTGTTGGGGCCAGAAAATGACCAGGCCCAGCGCACAAACCGTCACGGTAGCCGTGAATTTGGCCCGTTTGCTTGTACGCAGGCGGCGAAAAAACGCTTTCGTCGAACCGGGTAGTAGTTTTGATAATTTTCGGCTAACGGCTTCCCGAACCTGGCGCAGCTTTTTGCGCCTGTTCGAAAGTGACGAATCATCCATTTTGGTGCGTTATTTTACGTTTTCAGGGGGCAAGGTATAGAAATTTTGATTTAAGCTCAAAATTTTGCCCAAAAAAAAATACCCAATTTATGGTATATGAGAAGTTTTGGTAAGATGTATAGGCAGAGCAGACTCGAAATGTAAGGATTGCAAAAAATGCACCGAAAAACATTGTGCTAACAAGAAACTTGTTAGTTTTGGCCCTTGTTAATCCCTGGAAATCAGGGCATTCAGCATCCTACCACACAAGTTTTTTACCTATGTCCACGTTAATGGTCGTTCTGTTTGTTTTAGGCTATCTGGCCATAGCTCTCGAGCATAGTATTCATGTTGACAAGGCTGCCTCGGCCCTAATGACCGGCGTACTGGTATGGACGGCGATGGTGTTTGGGCAGGAGGAGATATTTGCGCACACGGCACAGGCCGGGGAGATCTCCGGCGGGGGGCATCTCCATCATGCCTTATTGGAACATCTTTCAGAGATTGCAAGTATCTTGTTTTTTCTCCTGGGCGCAATGACGATTGTAGAGTTGATAGACGCCCACGAGGCCTTTACGCTCATCACGGACCATATCAAGACCAAGAAAAAAATTGGGCTAATATGGATCCTGTCCATCCTGACCTTTTTCTTTTCGGCGGTTCTTGACAACCTGACGACATCCATCGTCATGGCCGCCCTGCTCAAAAAACTGGTGGCGGACAAGCACGACCTGTGGTTTATCGGCGGGATAATTGTCATCGCCGCCAACGCAGGCGGCGCCTGGAGTCCCATCGGCGACGTGACCACCATCATGCTCTGGATCGCCAACAAGGTGACGGCCAAGGCCATCATCCTGAACACCTTCCTGCCCAGTGTCATCGCATTGCTCGTGCCATTGATATTGGCCGGTTTTTTTGCTAAGGGATCGATCCGTACCCCGGAGCCCAAGGGCCCGGCATTTAAGCACACGCCCGTCACACTGAAAGAAAAGAAAGTGGTACTGGCCTTGGGCGTGGGCGGTCTGCTGTTTGTGCCGGTATTCAAGACCATCACCCATCTGCCGCCGTTTTTAGGCATTATGTTCGGGCTGAGTGTTTTGTGGATTGTCACGGAGATTATGCACCGCGGCAAGTCGGACGAGCATTTCAGCCATCTGACCGTCGTCGGCACGCTGCGTGAAGTGGACGTGCCCAGCGTGCTTTTCTTCCTGGGTATCCTACTGGCCGTGGCCGGACTGCAGACGGCCGGCCATTTGGATCACTTGGCACGCGCCCTGGACGCCGCCTTCCACGGCAATATCTACATCATCAACATCTTGATCGGTCTTTTGTCTTCGGTGGTGGACAACGTGCCGCTGGTGGCAGCGGCCATGGGCATGTACGACTTTGCGACGGACCATGTCTTTTGGGAGTTTCTGGCCTACTGTGCCGGTACCGGCGGCAGTGTTTTGATCATCGGCTCGGCTGCCGGTGTGGCCATTATGGGCATCCTGAAGATTGATTTCATGTGGTATTTAAGACGCATCTCCTTGTTGGCGTTGGCGGGCTACTTAGCAGGGGCAGCTACTTACTACCTGATGCATCAGCTGTAGGGTCTGCACCCAACAGTACGGCTGCTCAGTTGCTCCGGAATTTCTGGAGTAAGCTTACCGCTATACCGTTATACCGTTATACCTTTATACCTTTATACCTTTGTACCGTTATACCGCTATACCGTTATACCGTTATACCGCTATACCGTTATACCGCTATACCGCTATACCGCTATACCGCTATACCGCTATACCGCTATACCGCTATACCGCTATACCGTTTATTGACAGATGAAGCAAAATCCACCCACACTGCTGGTTGTCACTGGGCCTACGGCCGTAGGCAAGACATCGTATGCGGTCCGTTTAGCACAGCAGTATGATACCGTCGTGCTCTCTGCGGACAGCCGGCAGATATATCGTGGCATGGAGATCGCCACCGCACAACCCACGGGAGAAGAGCGCCAGGGAGTCAAACACTACTTCATCGGCGAAGTCGAAGCCACGGATACCTACAGCGCGGGGCGCTTTGAGCGGGAAGCGCTGGCGGTGCTTGACGTGCTGTTTCAAAAGCATCGCTATGTAGTCGTCGCCGGTGGCACAGGTCTCTATATCCGGGCACTGATCCACGGCTTTGACGAGCACCTGCCCGCTGATGCGATGCTCCGCGCCCAATTGACCCAAAAGCTTCACGAGGAGGGTAAAGAAGCCTTATTCGCACAACTCCAACGCCTGGACCCCGATTACGCCGCTCAGGTGGATCCCCACAATCCGCACCGCCTGATCCGTGCCCTGGAAGTATGCATCACCGCTGGTGTCCCCTACTCTGCCCTCCGAAAAAATCAACCCCGTCCCCGTCCCTTCCAATCCATCGTCATCCTGCTGCAAAGAGAAAGAGAAGACCTCTACGAACGCATCAACCGCCGTGTGCTGCAAATGATGAACCACGGCCTACTCGAAGAAGCACGCAAGTGGTATCCCCAACGCCATCTACAAGCCACCCAAACCGTTGGCTACAAAGAACTCTTCCAATATTTCGACGGGAAAATCAGTCTCGACGAAGCAGTAAAGCTCATCCAACGCAATACCAGACACTTTGCCAAGCGGCAGCTGACCTGGTTTCGCAAAATGGAGTATGATATACTCATCGACGCAGCAGATGCCGAAGCCAAAAGCCGGGTTTGACCAGCTGCTTGCGCAGTTCAAAATCGGAAAACATGTCTGCAAGCGAGGCCACCAGCTTGCGGTTGGACAACGCCACATCGGTGACCAGCCGGGTCAAAAGCGGATAATTGAGTAAGCGCTGCATACGATAACTCAACTGCATCTCCTTGCCAATGACGCGGCGGATGCGCGCGTCATACGCACGCATGAAGGCCGCCGAGTAGTCTCCCGCCTGCATACACGCCTGCACCTGCTCGGCTGCAAACACCCCACTGTAAAATGCATGGCCTATACCCTCTCCGGAAAGCGGGTCCACCAAGTGTGCGGCATCACCGGCCAGCAAATATCGCTCTCCGGATATGGGATAGCGTTTGGAGCCCAACGGCAAACCATGACCTATCCAGTCCGTCTCTTGCGTCGCATCCGCAAATCGCTCCCGGATACCGGGATGGTCTTTTACAATCTGCTGAACCGTTTTGCGCAAATTGACCTTACGCTTCTTGATATAGTCCGTCCGCATACCGATGCCCACATTGGCCGTATTGCCGGCAAGGGGGAAGATCCAAAAATATCCCGGAGTCAGCTCCTTGAGATAGTGTATTTCGATAAACTTCTCCTCCGAAAAGCCGCCTACATTCCGAAAATAGGCGCGCACCGAAGCGGCGGTATGCCCCGCCTCGTGGCGGATGCCGGCCATGTGCCGGGCAAACGACGACCGGGCTCCCGATGCATCAAGGACGACGCCGGCACGGATGCGTACCTGCTCCGCAGCATCGGAAAGCACAAATCCGTCCGGCATCCGCACAAACTGTGTCAGATTCGTATCTTCCAGGAATTGCACCCGCGCGCATTGGCGGACTTCGTCCGCCAACCAGTTGTCAAAATCCAGCCGTCGCGCCGTAAAGCCGGGCGGATAGTCCTTGCCGAAATAATGGGCCGGTTTGAAGCGCAAATCAACGGCGCGGGCCCGATCCGGCAAGACGATGCGGATACCGTAGATATCTTGCTTCCAGGGCATCGCATAAAACCGCCGCAATAAGTCCGGGTCAATGCGCTTGAGATTGACGATGACCTTGCCACTGATGGCATCCCCACAGACTTTGTCACGGGGAAAATGCGACTTCTCCACCAAAACGCAGTCAATGCCCAGACGGTCCAGTTTGAGTGCGGCGGCACAGCCGGCGGGGCCGGCCCCGATGATACACACCGGAGTACGGATCTCCTGTCTCATGAGGATCGCGCCGCAAGTTTCCTGCCCGGAAAAGTAGCTGGCAGAAGCAGGCTCCGCCATTTTAGATCCAACACACCCACAATGGCCTCTTTGATGATAGACGAGTTCATTTTGGAGACACCCAGCTCCCGATCAATAAAAATTATCGGCACCTCTACAATCTTAAATCCGGAAAACCAGGCCGCCATCTTCATCTCGATTTGGAAAGCATATCCCACAAATTTGACCTTGTCCAGGTCTATTGTCTCCAATACCTTTCGCGTATAGCATACAAAGCCTGCCGTCGGGTCCTTTACATTCATCCAAGTGATCAGGCGCACATACAGCGACGCCCCGCGCGAGAGCAACAAACGGTTGGCCGGCCAATTTTTCACACCGCCCCCCCTGACATAGCGGCTGCCT
>JALVEF010000449.1 GCA_027031185.1 Saprospiraceae bacterium | reverse complement strand
TGCTGTGCTATTTTAGGCTTTGGTCCTTCCGCTTAGGCTTTTTGCGAGATGAGCGCTATATCGCTCCGCTTTCGTGGGCAAGTAAGTGCGGGACTTACTTGCTTTGCTGGATTTAGGCTTTAGTCCTTCCGCATACACTTGTTGCGAGATGAGCGCTTTATCGCTCCACTTTCGTGGGCAAGTAAGTGCGGGACTTACTTGCTTTGCCGGATTTAGGCTTTAGTCCTTCCGCATACACTTGTTGCGAGATGGGTGCTATGTCACTCCGCTTTTGCGGGCAAGTAAGTGCGGGACTCACTTGCTCCAGATGTGCTACCGTGGACCGTCAGACAGCGGGTGCTTAAACAGTTACGCCGAACACAAACAAAAAAAGCTGCTCCACAAAGTGGAGCAGCCGGCAAAGCTTTATTTTGAATTGGGGAGTTTCTCGGGGGGTTATCCAACCCAAATAAAGCCGGTATCGTTTTCACCGCCGCCTTTCCTTACCTTCTTTTTCATCTTCTTCTTTTTTGGCGTACCAGTTGTATTAGTAGTTGTTGTGACGGGGGACGTCGTGGTAGTAGGTTTTGACTGGGGTTTTTTCATGCCGGTTTTCTTTTTAAGGTTTCTGATCGGTTACGTTCATATTAACAGCAATAACAATGCCAAAAACACTAAAATTACGTTCGATGGAAAAAAACAACGATATTGCCGGCCAAATCATTATTGCAGAAATGTTAAGGAAAGTTTACAGCGGCTTAGGCCGCTGTGTGGTTTCAGGCGCCGGCTTCCGGAAATACAGCCAAGGTCACCGGGACCGTGATGCTGCCAACCTTATCCCCTGCTATTCGTTGAGATGACAAAATACCAGGCATGAAGAAAATCACCGAATCACCGTCGCGCTACGATGATCTGGAGAAAATGTCCGTTGGCGAGCTGCTGAAAAACATCAACCGCGAAGATGCACTTGTACCCCTGGCCATTGCCCGCGTCTTGCCGGACATTGAACGGCTCACGCACAAAGTAATCGAAAAGCTCCGCGACGGCGGCCGGTTGTTTTACATCGGGGCAGGCACCAGCGGCCGGCTTGGCATAGTGGATGCATCGGAAATACCGCCCACCTTTGGCGCTCCCGATGATCTGGTCATCGGACTGATAGCCGGTGGTGATGAAGCGATCCGGAAGGCAAAGGAATTCGCCGAAGACAGCGAGACGCAGGCCTGGACCGACCTGAGCAAATACTACATTGACGACAAAGACATCGTCATCGGCATTGCCGCTTCCGGCACCACACCGTATGTCGTTGGCGGCTTGCGCCTTTGCCAACAACACGGCATCACCACCGGCTGCATCACCAATAATCCGGGCGCACCCGTAACCCAAGTGGCCGACTTTCCCGTTGTCATCGAAGTGGGCCCCGAATTCGTCACCGGCAGCACCCGGATGAAGTCCGGCACCTCCCAAAAACTGGTACTCAATATGATCACCACCACGACCATGATCCGCCTCGGCCGGGTTAAAGGCAACAAGATGGTGGATATGCAATTGACCAACAACAAACTCTTGGACCGTGGCACCCGCATGATCATGCACGAGACCGGTTTGAGCTACCAGGAAGCCCGGGCCCGGTTGACCCGCCACGGCAGCGTCCGCAAAGCCATCGAATCGCTAAAAGCGCATTCATCAAAAAACAAAAGGTAACTGTTTAGGCGCTCCTGTTTTTAGGGATAAAATGGGCATTTTAGCACAAAAACAGCGGGCAACTAAACATTTACAACAAAAGGAGCAAAGCCTGAGCTTCACTCCTTTTGCAATCCATCTACACGCGGGCGCCTCTTACAGGGCTTCGATGACGTCCAGAAACTTCACCAAAGGCTGTGAGCCGACAAACTCCTGGTCTT
>JALVEF010000448.1 GCA_027031185.1 Saprospiraceae bacterium | reverse complement strand
GAACACCAGCAAGGTCATCACCACGGCAGGCGTCACCGTCCAGATGATTTCCAGTTTGTTGTCATGGGAGATGTATTCTGCCTCGTGGCCCGGGCGTCCCCGATACCTAAAGGCAAAGTAAAACAGCGCTGCCTGGGTCAGCACAAAGACAAATCCCGTAACCAGGATGGTGATCCACAGCAGATTGTCCAATGAACTGCCGTGCTCAGATGCCGCTTCGTGTGGCCCAAAACCCAGCATATAATTGCGATAGTGGAAATTGTAGTAAAATACCGCGACAAGCAGGCCAATACCGAAAAGCAACAGCAGCGGCCCCTGCACGGCATTGATGCGATGATTGACAGCCACCGGGTCTTTGGTGGCCCGAAGAATCTCTATCAGCTTGCCGGCCCGTGCGAGCACAAGCAGAAGCAAGACGGTCGCTACCAGTATCCATATCAAGGTCATAGCTCTTGCGTTTACGGCGGCAAATTTAGGAATATTTCAACTCCTACTAACTTTTGTCATATATTTTTTTGGTTACGGGTGACGAAAGTCATCGTTTCGAGCGGGAAGCGCTTTTTTGCCCGAATCCGGCAAACCCGTCCGGGCGCATGGCACAGTGGGCGGCATACCCAACCCGATGCCCATTTTTAGTATCTTGCGGCGCAATAGCTCACCCGGAAACAGCACAGACAGAATGGATACGCTTGTCAAGTATATCAAGGCCAACCAAGCCACGCCCGGCATGATTTGGGGCAAAATAACGGATGAGCGGGGGCAAAAGGTACCCCAACGGTTTGCATTTGTCCGTCTGCGGAAGTTTGCCCGCGACTATTTTGATCACGGTGCGCCGTCCCGTATGATTGTGCTGTCCGGTCTGCGCGGTGTAGGCAAGACCACGCTGGCCTGGCAGACGGCACGCTATGTATATGACAATAAAACCCGCCGGATTTTTTTCATCAGTGGCGATGTACTCTCGCGACTGGGACACAGTCTGTTCGATGTTTTCGAGGCCCTGGAGCAGGTACTCGGTACCCCGCTCAACCGGCTGAAGGAAAAAATCATGCTCATTATAGATGAAATCCACGAAGTGGCCCACTGGCAAAAAGACCTAAAAATCCTCTATGACACCAGTGATAAGTTTTTTATCGTCGCCACGGGCAGTTCCGCCCTTCTCCTGCGAAGCAGTGCGGATCTGGTCGCGAGATGGGTCCCGGAGAGAATTTTCCCCTTCCGCTTTGCAGAGTTTATTCTCGCCAAATCCTGGTTGCTAACCCCGGACAATCAATTATTTCCGCCGAAGACTGGCAAACCATTGAAAGAAGCCTTCTTTTTCGCTCCCGACTACAAGCATGCCAAAAAAATTCTGCAACAGATCGAACAACCCCTAGTCACATATTTTGAGCGCGCCCAAAGCCTACTCTCCAAGAACCACAAGAAAAACACCACGGTACTCATAGATGAATACATCAGCTACCACAACATCGCCCGGCTTTTACCCATTGAAAACAAAAGCCTCATCATTGACAAGACCCTGGAACTTTTTGACAGAATTCTAACGAAAGACCTGGCCGATACCGACGAGAGCCAGCGGTATGTATTTTCGCGACTGCTTATGATGCTGGCCGCCGGCGATGAAATCAACTACCACTCCCTGGCCAACCATTTCCGAATTACGGAAAGCCAAGTGGAAATGCTCACTACCAAGCTCCACGATGCCGAAATTCTCAATATCTTCTTGCCTCATGGCGGAACACGCACCAAAACAGGGGGCAACAAGAAGGCTTTTTTTCTCTCCCCTTCTTTGCGGCACGCGCTGCTGGCTACGGTTTACGGAGAACATCTGTCCAGCCAAATGCGCGCCAAGCTGTATGAGGACATTGTCGCTATGTATCTCAGAATCAAATTAAACAGAGGCGTGGTAAGCTATGGCTTTGGAAAGGGAAAAAATCCGGATTTTGTCATTGAGACAATGGACAAACCGGTCTTATTGGAAGTCGGATCCGGCAAAAAGACGGCATCCCAGATCTTTCACTACGGCGATTACAGATACGGTCTCGTTGTATCGCCGAAATTTGACCGGCTTAGCTGGCGAGACGATTCACGTATTCTCTTCGTTCCCCTGAAATTCTTCCTGCTCCTGTGACAGGCCCGGGAGTTTCTCCCGCAATGCGAGTGCCCCCCGTACGGTGACTGTGACCGCTGCCCCCGGCACCCAAACGACACGGCGCTTGCCCGTCAGCCCGACAAGCAAGCGCCGCCCGCCAATTCTCAATTGACCAACCGATGGTTTATGGCCGCGCAATGATCAACTGCTCCGTGCGCTCGCCATAGGCGGTGGCGATGCGCATCAGATAGCGGCCACGCGGCAGATCCGATACGTCCAAATCGCACCGGCCGGACAGATTTTCCTTTTTCATCAACACATTGCCCAGTAAATCAAAGACCGTCACCGTGTGCATTGGCCCGGCAGGCAAAATCAGGTGCAGGACATCCGTCGCCGGATTGGGATAAAACCGGGCATCCGGCAAAGGCCCGGGCATGTACGTAGCGACCGCGTCCACCAAGTCAATCTGGGTAGCCGCCTCGATCGCATTTACCTGGGATTCATAACTGGTCAGGTTCCAGGTATCCGCCACGATCTTTTTGGAAGCTGGCTCAATGACACTGACCGTAGGGAAACCCTCCGGGGCCCAGATATTCAAGTCCAGCGACAGCGGGCTCTCATTGATGATGGGATATGGTGTGCCCGTCACCCAGTCACCCAGAGTCTGATTGCCCGTACCCTGCAATGCCGCCAAGTCCGTATTCGGATCCCCCTCGTAAAAGACCACCCGCAACTGGTTGGAGCCGTCCGGCCCGTGGTGCAGGTAAAGATCCTCCAGCGCATGAGACTGGTGCAGAGTCCAACAGGGCGGACACCACGTAGCCGATACATCCACCACGGCGATCAGGCCCTTGTCCAGAACATCTGCATACAGCCGGATGGTATCCCCGTCAATGGACACCACGGTAAAATCGGGCGCTGTCGCACCGATTTGCGCCCGCACATTCCAGACGGCCAAGAGGCAGAACAATAACGTGTAAATCTTTTTCATGAGCTAGTTTTTTCGAATTTCCCCCTGCGGGTGGCACTTCATTCGGCAAGATGGATATAAATTTTGACAAAGTCAAAAAATATTGTCCGCACTTTTCTTGTAACTGTTTAGGTGCCCCTGTTGTTAGGGACAAAATTAGGCATTTTAGCACAAAAACAGCGGGTACTAAACAGTTACCTTCTCTTAATGATACGCTAATGGCACGCCCGACGCTGCGTCAAGCCCTGATTTTATAATTGTTTGTAATTGTTTTAGGAGAGCGAGGCCTGTAGCAAGAAGCGGTGAGCATACTGTCGTTGTATCTGTTTTTTCAAGTGCGCAACCAGACCGGTACGCCCCAGGCTTTCCAAATGGTAAAACAACCGTTGTACCGTCTCCACAGCCCTGGGCCCCACATGCCGGTCCAGATAATCTGTCAGGACCTGCTCATACAGCGCTTTTGTCGCTGCGGGCGCAGCGACAAACAAGAAGTCGTCCGCCTGCATCACCAGATCCGGATCTGCCTGTACACGCAGCAGCTGCAGCAGATCGTCCGTCCGGCCCAAATGCTTCAGTACCGGCACAGTCGCCGGTGCCTGGTCACGGGCCGCCAACTGAGCGAGCAGTACATCCCATTCATTAAAGCTAAACTCGACCAAAATATGAAAGTACTTCTTGTTGCCGGTATCCACGTAGCGGGCGCGCACCTGTTGCAAAAACTCATCAGCCGGGCCGGTATGCTGCAAGATCAAGAGCCGGTAATCCTCCACGGCATCGCGCAAAGCCGGATCCAGCTGCAATTTTTCCATCCGGCCGGTCAGCAATTGCAATACATCAAAGCGTGCCGCCCCCAGCGCCAGCACCGCAAAGGCATTGAGTTCAGCGGCTGTCTGTCCGGCCCCGATCACCTGCACCACATCCTCCGCACCGGCACTCCACCGCAGCAAGAGATCAAACAATACCTCCGCTTCTGCAAAGCCATACCCTGACGGATCCAAATGCGCCCGAAGCGCCCGTACCGCCTCGCCCTCCATACCGTATGGCGTCACCAGGCGCACGAGCGTCAAAACCATTTTGTGCACCACCGCCGTCGGCAATAGCAAGTAGGCAGGCACATGCCGGCACAAGCCAGCCACCACATGGGACACCAGCTCCGGTGACCGGACGTCCTCCATCGTATCATCCAGCAGCGCCATTAAGCGCTGCAAACTCCAATCCGCCTTCCGTCCCGACGGCAATTTCACAGTTGACAGTCGCGGCCAAAAGTCCAGAAAGGCATCCACAAAGCGCACGACATCCTCCATCCGCCCGGCGACGGATACATGCTCCTGCAAACGCCGAATCACGGCATCCATGATTTCATGGAAAGACTGAAACGCCGCAGCCGACAGGGCTCCGCGATGGACCAAGACCTTGTACACACGATCCAGAAAATGCGCATATTCATCCGCCTCCGCACTCCGTTCAACCAGGGCAACAGCCTGTATCAGCAGCGCCGTTCGTTGATTTTTGGCGGCCACACGATGCAGAATATCTCGCAACAATTCCGCAGGCAGCTCTTCCAAATATGCTTTTAGGCCCGGATTTTTTTGGGGTAGAGATTGCGCCGTATCCGGCGCGGGGTCAGCAGGCGTCGTTAGCTCCCGGTTCAGGGCCAAAGCCCCGGCGACCAGGTGGGCGCAAATCTCTCCTGCCGCATGGGACGGACAAGAACAATAAAACCGCCGGATCCCGGCGGAATGCAGCGCTATCTCAATGGA
Organism: Saprospiraceae bacterium; assembly: GCA_027031185.1. Classification (GTDB taxonomy): domain Bacteria; phylum Bacteroidota; class Bacteroidia; order Chitinophagales; family Saprospiraceae; genus HyVt-613. The sequence goes on along the minus strand of JALVEF010000448.1, from coordinate 2,815 downwards.
TTGGTCTTCTACCGTGCCGGTCCAAAGTCCATCCCGGAAATGCAAGTGGCCGGTGGCTCCCGATGCATACAAACGCTTGCCGGCGGCGACAACGTCATCCGCTGCTTGCCGCAGAAAAGTATCCAACTTGAAATTGTAGTCACTCATGAACGGGCGGGGCAAAGGCGGGCACAATGCCCGTCCGGTTATACGCAGGAGCGCCGGCTAAGTTTGTTCCTCATCCCGTGTGTCCGGGCAATTGATGTCGTGACGTCGTCACGACATCAATTGCGCAGGGGCTTTCCTTTGGTCAGCATGTGCTGGATGCGCTCGAGTGTCTTTTGCTCACCGAGTAAGCTCAGGAAAGCTTCGCGCTCCAAGTCCAACAGATACTGTTGCGAAACTTTTTGTGGGCCGGTCAGGTCTCCGCCACACATGACGTAAGCGATCTTGCGCGCGATGAGCGCATCGTGGTCGGAGATGAAGCGGCCCAGCTTCATCTCATTGACGGCCATATACAGTGCGCCCAGTCCACGGCGTCCGAGGACAAAGACTGGTTCGGGCACCGGTGCCACATAGTGCCGGGCCAGTTCCAGTACCTTCTGCTTGGCGCGGGCGATGGCCTTTGGGGTATTGATGACGACCTGGTCTTTGGCGCGATCCAGGTAGCCATGGGTAAAGGCCTCTACCGCCGAGGTACTGACTGTCCCCATCGCGATGACCTTAAAGCGCTCTATCAGCGAGGGAATCTGCACGCCTCCGGGGTCAAATTCCCGCGCGGCCCGGAGTGCAAATTCCTTGGTACCGCCGCCGCCGGGAATCAGGCCGACGCCCACCTCCACCAGGCCGATGTAAGATTCGGCACCGGCCACGACGGCATCGGCGTGCATGGACAGCTCGCATCCGCCGCCAAAGACATAACCTTGTGTGGCAATGACGACGGGCACCGGACTGTATCGCAAGCGCATGGAGGTTTGCTGAAACAAGTTGACGGCCATGTTGAGCTCATCGAATTCCTGTTCATAAGCCAGTCCGGCCACGAGCATCAAATTGGCGCCGACGGTAAAGTTTTTGGCATTGTTGCCGATGACGATGCCTTTCCAGCCGTCGCGTTGTGCCAGGTCCAGGACTTCGTTGAGTCCGCGCAAGATACCTTCGCCGATGGCGTTCATCTTGGAGCGGAACTCACAGCACAAGACGCCATCGCCCAGGTCATAGGCGCGCAGTTCCGGATTTTCATAGACGACCTTGTCCTCGTAGTATTTGAGAATGACAAAGTCTTCGCGGCCCGGCACGGGCTTGTAAGATTTGGCTGAGAGATCATAGTAGGCCGGTTGCTTGTCCACCACGGTATAGAAAGACTCATGGCCGGCCGCGACCATATCCCTGACCCATTGGGCGACAGGGTGGCCGTACTTCTCAGCCGCTTCGATCCCGGCCTTGACCCCGACGATATCCCAGTACTCAAACGGGCCAAAGTCCCAGCCGAACCCGGCCTTGAGCGCATCATCAATCGGATACAGTGTATCCGAGATTTCGGGGATGCGATGGGACACGTAGGCAAAAAGGCCGGCCAGATGGCGGCGCACCAGTTCACCGCCGGCATCATCGGCTTTGAAAAAGAAGTAGCGGATGCGCTGCTCGGGATCATCAATCTGTTTGGCAGCGGCCAGGCTGGCCAGGGAGGGCTTTTGAGTCGGTTTGTACTCCAGTGTTTTCAGGTCCAGCTCGAGGATGATGCGACGTCCCTTTTCATCGCGTTGATCGGTCTTTTCATAAAAGCCCTTACCCGTCTTGTTGCCGAGAAATTTATTGTCAAGCAAAAATTTCAGGTAATCTGGCACCTGAAAGCTGGCCGCCTGCTCATCATCGGGGCAATTTTCGCGGATTCCGTTCATCACGTGGACGGCAGTATCATGGCCGACCAGGTCACCGAGACGGAAAGTGCCGGTTTTGGGTCTGCCGATAGCCGGGCCGGTAAGTGCGTCCACGGCGCTGATGGGCAGGCCCAGTTCGGGTGTGAGTTGATAGATCGTAGCCATCGCATAGACACCGACGCGGTTGGCGATAAAGGCCGGGGTATCCTTGCAAAGTACCGTTTGCTTGCCGAGATATTCATCACCGAACTGCATAAAGAAGTCCACCACATCTTTTTTGGTTTCGGGCGTGGGGATAATCTCCAGCAGGCGCAGGTATCGCGGGGGATTGAAGAAGTGGGTTCCCAGGAAGTGAGCGCGAAAATCATCGCTGCGACCGTCGAGCATCAAATGGATGGGGATGCCGGACGTATTGGAAGAGACCAATGTACCCGGTTTGCGGTACTGTTCGACGCGCTCGAAGACCTGTTTTTTGATATCAAGTCTTTCGACGACTACTTCGATAATCCATTGGCAGTCTTTGATGTCCTTCATATTGTCGTCGAAGTTGCCGGTGGTGATGCGGTCGGCCAGGGACTTATCAAAAAGCGGCGCCGGTTTGGACTTGATGGCCTTTTTCAGGGATTCGTTGACCAGGTGATTGCGGAGCTTGGGGTCTTTGCGTTGTTCGTCTGTCAGATCAAAGGGGACGATGTCCAGGAGCAGGACTTCAAAGCCGGCGTTGGCCAGGTGGCAGGCGATGCCGGAACCCATCACGCCGGAGCCCAATACCGCTACCTTCTTTATCTTGTACATATCGGAGATTTTGTCGGGAATTCTTTAAGCGGCGAAAGTTAATCAGTTTTGGGCAATTGGCCTGCGTCCGCGACGACGAAAATGACTTTTTACCATTGAATCCGGGCATGGGACGGGTACGTGCCGGTAACGGGAGCACCCTATCCGTAATGCGTACAGGAATA
>JALVEF010000447.1 GCA_027031185.1 Saprospiraceae bacterium | reverse complement strand
CAGCATTTCAACTGCGAAGCATTTCAACGCGAAGCGTTTCAACAGCGCAAGCATTTCAACGCGCAGCATTTCAACTGCGCAAGCATTTCAACTGCGCAAGCATTTCAACTGCGAAGCGTTTCAACTGCGCAAGCATTTCAACTGCGCAAGCATTTCAACTGCGAAGCGTTTCAACTATTTTTCCAGCTTACTGAGCAGCCATTCTTTTTCCATCACCGCATCCAGCGCTTCAATGCGGGCACGGAGCTTGCGGCGCGCCGGGGCATCCTGCGGCGCCAGCCGCAGGATGTGGCGGAGACTGAGCACAAAGTTTTTGTAAATCTCCCGGTGATAGGCCATCACTTCTTTGCGCCGCAAGAACACCAGAAAGGAATCCAGGAAGCTCTCCAAGGCATCCTCCTCGCCCAGCTCAAAATAAATCTTAGCCAGGATCGTCTTGGCCGACAAGCCCATGAGCAAGTCATCGAAAACCGTCTCCATGATGAGTTGCATCGCTTTTTTGTAGGCCCGGCGATGATAGTTCAAGTGAATGTAGGCCAGGTTGATCGTACTTTCCCGGAAACGCGACTCGATCAGCGGCCCGTAGTCCCGTACCAGCGACTCCACCCATTCGGTCTCGCCCTCGTGCAAGGCGGCAAACAAAATATTGATAAACGTGTAGCGGCTGAGCCGCCCGTCCACCAAAAAACTGCCGTCCGACAGACCCTGCCGGTACAGGCGGAAGGCCGGGCGGTAATATTGCTTTTGGCCTTCGTTGATCTTGCCGATGCAAAAGTTTAGCGCCAACAACAATATCTCCCGCAGTTCGTCCCCGGGCAGGTGTGGCCGCTGGCGCTCCATTTCGGTCAGCAACCTGTCAAACCAGTGCCCGCCTGCCTCCGTCAGCGCCAAATAGGCATAGTAATACAGGCTGACAGCCGGCAGATCATCCCATTGGCGCCTGTCCATATAGCGCAGCGCATCCGCCAGCAGGCCCTTGTCATAGGCCGACTTGCGCACGCGCTCGTGCGAAATCATGATACAGGCCAGCCGCAGCTTCTCCGCCAGGAAATACTGCTCCAGTGCGTCCGAAACCTCCTGTAAGTTGAAATCTTGAAATCGCACGCCTTCACTCTGGTAATTGTACTCCTCCTGCAAGACCCGATACCGGCGGTAATGCGTGATCCGGTCTTGCAGTCGCCCGGATGCCAGGCGCTTCTTCAGTTCGCCCAGCTTGCGCTTAAATGCGCGGGCCAACCCCCTTTTGCGGTAGATACGAAGCAAATTATTGCCGACGTACAGCTCATCTTCCATCATGTGGCGATAAACCAAAAACTGCTCGATCTGCCTTTGCAGAAAGTACATCACCTGCCGCATCAGGGCATCGTCATACGGACGATCCGGGTAGATGGCGGCAAATGCCGCTTCCTTACTCAAGTCACCACGCCCCATCTGGCGCTCATAGTAAGCAAACAGCGCGCGCACATCCTCCCGTTTGTTGTGTATCGGCGAAGCCAGCCAACGCCTGACGTATTTGTACGTTTTCTTGTCAAGCGAGCCGATCAGCTCTGTCAAAATACTTTTTTGCATACCGCAAAATAAAGTTTTTTCAACAATTTTACAAGCAAAAACACCGTTCCACGCACACAAACACTTAAAAATCAGCCACTTAACTCAAAACAGCACAAAAAATGCTTGATATTTTTTCTCAACAATACCCGGAATTTGTATTTGATACAGGCAAAAAGCTCCGGGATCTTTGTATCATCCAAAACCGAACACCCACCGATTACACGCGAGACGGCCATCCCATTAACCGGTTCTTTACTCGCCACGCCGGCCTTATGCGCAGCAGATACCTACATATCATTCTTTGGATCCTGTTAGGAACCAGCGCACGGGCGCAAGTGGTGATTCGGGCCATTGGCCAAGCAGCCGCCCCCAATGATACAGCCGATGTGCGGCTCACTGTCAGCCACTTTACCGATATAGCGGCCATCCAGCACACGCTCGTCTATGACCCTTCCAAACTGGCCTTCCTTGGCGCCACCGACTTCGGCCTGCCCGGCCTCAACTCCAATGCGTTTAACGAACCGCAGCCCGGGACGATCAAGATGAATTGGTTTGGCACTCCGGCATCTCTTCAAGACGGGGAGACGATATACACATTAAAATTCCTTGTCACCGGGGCGGACCCCACACGCGTGCGCTTTGATCCGGACGCCGAGTTTATTGTGGCAGACAACCAGGGAATGAACGTCCCCCATCGCGCTTTTTATGCCGGGATCAACGGCACCTACCTGGAAGGATACATATACAACGACTTCAACGGCAACTGCCTGCTCGATGTGGGAGAGACCGGGTTAAACGACCAGCCTGTACGCATTGACGGCGCTTCCTCGTCTCATTTCGTGCTATCGGACAGCACCGGATTCTTTGAAATGGTACTCGACACCGGCGATGTCAGCTTACAGAGCTTACCGCGGGTGACCGCCTGGGAGGCCTGCCAATCGTCTCAACTCATTGACATCGTCAACTACTCTCAAAACACCGTCCAATCCCTGCTGCGGCCAGCTTACGGCTGTCCCTACCTGGAAGTAGATGTCTCGACAGCCTACGTGCGCCCCTGTGATACACTGACTTATTGGGTCACTTACCAAAATATCGGCCCTGCCCCCGCCTTCGGCGCGACTGTCCGCATTTATTTGGACAGCGCGATGACTTATCTCGGTAGCAGCTTGCCCCCGACACAACTGAACGGCCACTTCGTGGAGTTCAATGTCGGCAATATCGCCACCAACCAAGGCGGGCGATTCAGCATTACGGTCCACAACGACTGCTTCAATACCGTGGTCGGACGCACGCACTGCGTGCGTGCAGAGATCTTGCCCGACGACATCTGTGACCCGGTATCCCCGCAATGGGATGGCGCCTCCGTTCAGGTAACCGGGCAGTGCAAAGGTGATTCCGTGGAATTTAAAATCACCAATGCCGGCGCCGGCAACATGACGCAGGCCAAAGACTACGTCATCATCGAAGACATGATCCTGGGCAAGGAAGGACAAATCCAGCTGAACGCGGGCGAGAGTACGACGCTGACCCAAAAGACCGATGACAAGACCTTCCGCCTGATAGTCAACCAGTCCGACTTCCATCCCGGCCGCTCCTACCCCACCGTCGCATTGGAGGGCTGCGACGGCTATAATGCCAACACGATGCTGGGTTCGGTCACCGAGTTTGGCGAAGACGACGCCGACCCGTTCCGCTCCATGGACTGCCGCGAGAGTGTGGACGCGCCTATCCCCAACAGCATTACCGTCCATCCCAAAGGGTACGGGGCGCAGGCCTACATTACCTCCCACACCGATTTGACTTATCTCATTTATTTCAAAAACACTACCACCGACACCATCCATCACGTGCGCATCGCCGATACCATCTCTCCTTCGCTGGAATTGTACCGCGCCCAGCCCGAAGCCTCCGGCCATCCCTATGACTTCCAGCTGGCCGGCACCAATGTCTTGTTGTTTGACTTCGGTGACTTACAATTGCTGCCCGGGCAAGACGGTTTTGTCAAGTTCCGCATACCCCAAAAAGCGGATTTACCGTTTGATGAAACGATCCAAAATACCGCCACCATCCTGTTGGATGACCAGCCTATCGTCACCAATACGGTCACCAATACCAACGGCGGGGAGACCGAAAAACTCTACCTCATAGTTCGCACTGAGGAGATCCCCCGGCCGAAAATACGGATCAAGGCCTTCCCAAATCCCTTTACCGATCAGGTTCGCCTGATCTTAGAAGAATATCCAAAGACCGAGTTGAGATTGCGTCTGTATGATTCAAACGGGAGCACTGTAGCAGACCAATCGACTTTTACCGGATCATTCCGGTTATCCCGGAGCAACATATCCAAGGGTGTGTATCATTTTGTGATAGATGATCACGGCCAAATCATTGCTTCCGGCACTTTGATAGCGCAGTGATGCGCTATTGCACAGGAGGCGCACCGGGCACTGAAAGCAGTGCCGGTGTTCCTTCGATTTTGGCACTATTTTGGCTGCCGATACATCAGGATTAAATTGTGTGAATAGACACACAAGCTGTTGAATTCCTTTGTTGGTAAAAAAAATGAGCAAAAGCCGCTTCCTCACGGAGGCGGTTTTTTGTTTATGGCTTTAGGATATACCAAGATGAACAGGTTTGGCCAAACCAATGTGCCGGGGGATACTGCCAGGGGATTTTTGTTTATGAGTTGTGCCACCGGATGTTTGGCGAAGCCTCGAAACGATTCCACAACACAGTTATTCAACACGCCCCGATAGGGGCGTATTCAACCGCGTCAGCGGTTCAACTCGGTTCGACTTCGCTCACCGTAAAATTTTTCATTTTTAATTTTTAATTCCTCTTATCCGTTCCCCAGGCCAGTTTTTCGCGCAGGCCGCGCATGAAGGAGACATTGTCCAGGCGGGCCAGTTTGACCGTGAAGTCGCTCTTTTGGATGGCGATCTCGTACTCAGAGGTGATCATTTCCATGCGGGTGTCCAGTGTGCAGAGGAAATGCGAGGAGCGTCCTTCGACCTGGAAGGTCACCACGTCGGAGTCCGGGATGATGAGCGGGCGCACGTTTAGATTGTGCGGGGCCACGGGTGTCAGTACAAAGCTCTTGGCCGTGGGAAACAAAATCGGGCCGCCACAACTCAGCGAATAGGCTGTGGAGCCGGTGGGCGTGGCCATGATGATGCCGTCGGCCCAGTAGGTCGTGAGATAGTTGCCGTTGATATAGGTGTGTATCTTGATCATGGAGGACGTGTCGCGCTTCAAGATGGTAAAGTCATTGAGCGCAAAGTCGGCGCCGTGAAACATCGGGCGATTGGAAGTCAGCTTCAACAGCGAGCGCTCTTCTACAAGAATCGTGTGCGCCTTCAAGCTTCGGATGACATCGTCCACCTGCGCCGGCTCGATGCTGGCCAAAAATCCCAGGCGCCCCAGATTGATACCTACGATAGGTACACCCGAATCTTGCGTGATCACCGTCGCGTCCAGGATGGACCCGTCTCCTCCCACGACGATCAGGTAGTCAATGTTTCGCTGTCGCAGATCTTCGCCGGCGGACAGGACAGATACACCGGTGATGGTCACATGGCCATGCAATTGGCGGAGCAGATGCTCATAAATGCTCACCTCAAAGCCCGCCCGTAGGAATTGCTCAATTATCCTTTTGATCAGCACATAATTGTCCGCATTGACCCGCCTTGCAAAAAACAACAGTTTCATCAGTTGAACAGCTTGATGTGCAAATAAAACCCGGTCTCTCCCAGGTGGTTGCGGCTATATTCCAGGCGGACGGCACGGCCCTGCAACCACACAAAATCCAGGCCGAGGCCATGGCCGTGCAGCCATACATTTGACAGTGGATTTTGGACCACGGCAAAGCGCTCGCGGATGATGCCCACGTCATTGTTGGCCGCCAAAAACAACCGGAAGCGGACCTTGCCCGTCTCCGAGACCAGGCGCCCGAAAGGTACGGCAATTTGCCAATCGAACAAGCGAAAACGCACACTGCTTTTAATATAGCCGAAATCCTGGCCATTGAGCACATAATACTCATAGCCGCGAATGTAGTCCGACTCGCCTCCCAGGCTGTTTTGGTGGTAGTAGCTCGGATGGCCATAAGCGATCGTCCCCACGAGTTTGCCGGCCAGCGCCACACTCCACCGGTTGGTCAGCTCAATATACTGCTCCACGGCCACGTCGGCCTGCCATTTGTCCGGCCCCCGGCCGGACAAAGCGCCGTCATAGCTCAATCCCACCTGCCACAGGCGGCCCCGCACCGGATACAGATTGACATCCCGCCCGTCATGGCGGTAGGTATAGCCAAAGGAGGGAAACAACTCCCGCCGCCCCCCGCCGCTCAAAAACATCGGATTGAGCGAATCACGGACAAACGCCACAATGCGATTGGCGTGCAATCCGGCTGCCAGTGTCTGTGTCGTCCGCACATCCGGCCGGTAGATCCACTCCGTGCGAACTTCCATCCGCCGCAGCGAGTAGTCCTCCTCGTTGAAAAAAAAGCGCTCCTTGAAGTCTTCGACCCGGTAGCCTACCGCCCGCTCCCGCTTAAAGGACAGTCGCCCCGTAAAGCCCCACCGTTTGCGCCGGTCAAAAAACGGGCGGCGATACTCGATCTCCGCTTTTTGGGTAAACCCCAGCTGACCCGTCACCGTGAGCCGGTCCATACGGCCTGTCAAATTGAGATGATAGACGGACAAGCCCACGTTGATACGCTTCCAGGAGCGATTGTGGTCACGCCACCAGACGTTGAAATTGCGATCGGCCAGATCTGCCGTCGGCAGGGGCAGGATATACCAGGACTCCCTGACCGTCAGCGTGATGACCGCCTGATGCGTCTCGAAATCCCAGTTCCCAATGTTGAATTGCACGGAGGCAAACAAGTCCTTGTCGTAGAGCCATTTGCGGTTGCGCTCAAATCGTGCCGGCAGTTGGATCAAGTCCAGCGTGTCACCCACGCCAAAGTCCAGTTCCCGAAGGAGGACATCGCGCCGGGTTCTTTTATTGCCGAGCACGACAATATCCCTGACGATGATAAAGGTGGAAGTTTTCGCCGTGACCGGCGATTGGTTTTGCGCGGCACCGGGACGAAGGCTAATACAAAAAAAGAGCAGAAAAAACACGCGCATGCGCCCGCACTTGCCGGCCCCTGCGCTTGCTTGTGGGGCCGGCCGCCCCACAAGCAAGCGCAGGAAGCCCTTCCTGGTTTTACTGAACAACCAGTTGCGCATTGGTCTGCCCTTGGTCCGTGGCATATTGCACAAAATAACAACCCGCCGGCAAGTCATCTATGGCAAAGTTAGTATGGAATCCCGTCACTTGCCGGCGCAGGACTTCCCGTCCGAAGCTGTCAAATACGGTGAGCGTCCCGCCGTCGCCCCACGGAAACAAGACCCGGACCTGATGGGTAGCCGGATTGGGAAACAAGATCAATGCTCCGGCTGGCGGGTCCGGATCCGGCGCATAGCTGATGACTATCGTCTTGGCCAGGGCGACGGCCCTGACAAGATGGATGCGGCCATAGCCGTAGGTGTTGTTGGGGACTTGTGTGCCGGGCACATTGCCACACGTATCGGCCGCCAGCTTGGGGTCAGCTGTCTGTTTCAGGATGTATTCGATCGTATCCACCTGACCACGGAGATCCGGATTGGCGGAGATCAAGAGAGCGACGGCACCCGCCACGTGCGGGCCGGCCATCGAAGTACCGGAATAATAGGCATAGCCGGAGTCCGGGATGCAGGATTTGACGGTCTGTCCCGGGGCACTGATATCCGGCTTCAGGCGGCCGGAACTGTCCACCATCACCGGGCCGCGGCTGCTGAAAGAGGCGATGGAGTCATTGAAGTTTAAGGTATCCGTCCAGCGTGTCGCCCCGACGGAGAAGGAGTTTTCGAAGATGGCTGCCGGCTCATTGACGGAGCTGCATCCCTGGCCACCGGAATTGCCGGCGGAGACGACGACGACGATACCGGCTGCTTTCAGATTGTCCACGACTTGATTCATGATGGCGAAGTTGGAGGGATTGCAGCCTTCGATTTCGGGACAGGACCAGGAATTATTGATCACGTCGGGGGCCTTGGTCACGTC
>JALVEF010000446.1 GCA_027031185.1 Saprospiraceae bacterium | reverse complement strand
CCACTTGTGGTGTCGGGTCCAGCACAGTATTGTTGACAATCCGGCAATCCTTGGCGCCGTAGAATGATATGCCGTGCCAGTGATTGACCACAACCAGGTTATTTTCCACCACCCAATGGTTATAAAACCCATCAAAATTGCCGATCCCCTGCAAGGGGCCCAGGAGCGGCTGATTGGGATCTTCATAGTTCAGGATGATATTGCCCACAATGGTGTCATAGTCCACTACCAGACCACCCGTAGTAAAAGACTGCATACCGTCATCGTGGTTGTCATCCACATCATAGCAGTTTTTGATGGTATTATAGGCCACCAGAAGATGAGAGGCCACCACCCGCATCCCGTCGGCAGAAAAGTTGGTGATGGAATTGTACCGGCAAGTCGTGCTGTCGCCTGAGAGAATGATACCAAAGCGCACATTCTCCAGCACATTGTGTTCGATCAGCGCGCGCCGCGCCGAGCAGATGATTCCATTACCCGCCTTATTGACCCAATCCCCGGCAGACGTCCAAGGCACGCTTGTACTGAATATATGGCATCCCGATACCGTCAGATGATCGGACGGCCCGGACCAGTTGTGCGATACCAGGGTGACTAAGTCGGATTCATAACTGCCGTAAGCCTCGGCGCTGACGGAAAGCCCGACAAATCGCCAATTGCGTGCCGACACCACGCGAAGCCGCCGCAGCAAAGGCACCTGACCCGCATCAGCCGCCATCACGGTGATATAGTCCGCATTGTAATACCGTTCAATTTGCACATCGCCATGAAAGCCGGAAAACAACAAGAGTGTATCACCGGCTTGCACCGGCGCATCGACATTCTTTGGCACCAGCGGATTGGAGCCGTCGTAAGGCAGATTGGAATACTCGAAGGACTCCACCAGTCCGTATTCGATCACCGCCTGCAGCGTGGACCACGGCGCCGCCGCCGAGCCGTCATTGGTGATGCTCCCGTTTTGGGGATCCACATAAAAGACCTTTGCCCCCGCTCCCGAAGGGAGCAAACTCACCAAAAAAATCACCACAAGCCACTGTCGAAACATCACTTTACTTTTTTCCAGCCGAATAGTAGTAAAACCATCCGGCAGCACATTTTGCTGCCTCGCCATAGCCATTACGGCACAGCCTTTCCCCGGTCCTGCATTTGGTACCGCCCCACCACAATCCCCGCATTCAACTCAAAGCCCAGCAAAATAATGGATGCATTGAGTTGGATCCATATCATCGTCACTATCAACGTACCGAGCGGCCCGTATATCTTGTTGTACAGAGCAAAATTGTTGACATAGTACGAGAATACCAGCGAAGTCAGCAAAGACAGCAGCGCCGCCAGCGTGGCCCCCGGATTGAAAAACGGAATCCGCGAATGCCGTGTCTGCATCCCGTACCGGTACAAAAAGCTGATACTCGCATAATATATCAAAAAACTAACCAACCATCGCAGCAAGCCCGTCCCCCACTGCAACAGCACCGGCAAATGCAGCAACCGTGCCAACAACCTCATCAAACTATGCCCCAGAATACCGAAAGACACCGACACCACCAGCGTCAAGGCCAGCAGCATCGTCAGCTTGATCGCAATCCACCGCCGCCGCCAAAAACCAATTCGCCGGAAACTGTGCCGGTAATGCTTCTTACTAAAACCGGCCAACATCGTATTGATCCCGTTGGACGAAAAGATCAACGCCAACAAAAAACTCAACGACAACAACACCGTCCGGCGGCGCTGCGTCACTGACTTAATGACCGACACCACTTCCTCGCCCGTATTGCCCGGCATCACATTCCGGATAGTACCCTCAATATTTTGCGTCAGCACATCAGCCATCGGCAGGTAGGCAATCAAAGTAAAAAACATGATCACGGCCGGAAACAGCGACAAAAAGAAGCTAAATGCCATCGAATTGGCGCGCATTGTCAGATTTTGATTCTGCAACTCCTGCAAGATAAACACCCCCACATCGTACAGCGACACCCCAAAAAAACCGGGCAGCGACACCCGCCGGCTCCACCGCACCAACTTGCGCACCGGTGCCGCATCCAGCACCGCCCGCCAAAACTGCGACTTAGGCTCCTTATTCAAACCAGGGCTTCAGTTTTTCCACGAAAAAGGACGGAGCCGGTATGCTCTTGCGGCTCCCCGCATCCACAAAGGCCAGCCGCACACTGCCACCATTCACCAACTTGCCCGCCTCATTAAAGATACGATGGTGAAAGGTAATATCCCGCACCGGCAAATCGCGTATTTCCGTGCGCACCGTCAGCAAGTCATCGTAAAACGCCGGCCGCAAAAAGCGTTGTTCCAGTGTCTTGACAGGCATCATGATGCCGTATTGGCTCTCCAGTTCGCGATACGTCAAGCCCAGCGAGCGAAACAACTCCACGCGCCCCACTTCATAGTACAGCGCATAATTGCCATAATACAAATACCCCATCTGATCCGTTTCGCCGTACCGCACCCGGATTTTGGTCTCATGTCTGTACATCGTCAGCTCTTTCGATTGGCAAGGTCATACAGTGCGAGCCTCCTCGCGCCCGCGACAGTTCATAAGACGGGATGGTGATGATCGTATGCGCCACATCGCCCGGCTCCCGCCGCCCGGCGTCAAAATCCGCCAACAAATCCGCCGCTCGCACCACCTCATAGCCCGCCCGGCGGAAAGCCTCCTCCGTCACCGTATTCCGGTCATACGTGATACCTACACCCGCCTTGACCACGACCAGATTGGAACCGTCCGTCCACTGTTCCCGCTCCTGATAGGGCGACCGCCCGCCGCCCACCGGAATAAACCCCATATCCGGACGAATCTCTTCCAGAATAAACTCACGCACACTCGGATAATGCGCACGACGCCCCTCACGCCCAAACACATCCACATACGACGACAGCCCGTCCACAATGATGGGCTTATAACACACCGCATGGCGCTCACTAATCTGCGTAAACACCGTATCCAAATGCATAAAAGAGCGATCCGACGGAATCGTCACCTTCGCCACATTTTTTACCACGCCTTTGGACAGCAACGCATCCGCCAGCAATTCAATCCCATAATCACTGCTCCGCTCACTCCGCCCGATCAGCAGGTAGTCCTTGTTCAATATCATACAGTCACCGCCCTCCACAGATACCCGTTCACCGCGCCGCGACGGCGGAAACGCATTCACGTCATTCAAATCTATCAACCGCCCCTCCGCCGCCATCTGCCGAAACACCGGATGCGTCCGGAACACATACGACATGATGAAGTTTTCCCGGAATCGCGCCTCCTTGGACGCACGCGTGATCACAATATGGTCGTTGACTGTCACCGCAATATCACGCGTAAAAATGAAATTCGGGATAGGATCAAACAACACCAAATCCCGGCCCTGCAGTTCACCGGATATCAGCACATCCGCCAGCAGCCGGTCATCCAAATCCCGCAACAACGAAAAATACGAATCCGGCAGTTCTTCATACACCAGCAGTTCCCGCAGCATTGCATCCCGCGCGGCCGCATCCGCTTCCAGCGTCTGCCGGAGGACGCCACCCGCTTCGATTACATTTTCTTTGCCGACAAACGCACCGAGCACCTGCGTAAACAAGTCATGCTCCCGCTGCATTGCCGACAGCATCACAATATCATCAAACAACAATTCATCAAAACGCTTGGGCGTCAAGCGGTCAATGCCCCGGTCGGGACGGTGCACTATCACCCGTTTGAGTGTACCGATTTCAGAAGAGACATGAATACGGGACATAGGCTTTTGATGTTTGTTGGTCGTCAAAATAGCGGCGGCACGGGCTTGTTGTCCACGATAGTCTCGATCTGCTCCATCACATCATCCGTCAACAATGCCACATCATCCGGCGCTTTCAGATTCTCTTTCAGCTGACGCACTTTGGACGCCCCCAGGATAGCCGTGGACACATTCGGATTTTTCAGCACCCACGCAATCGCCAGACGAGGCACCGAGATACCCAGCCCATCCGCCAACTCCTTCAGCAGCGCCACCTTCGCGAGCGCCTCCTCGTGCAACACCCTTTCTTTGAGCCATTCCAATTCGGCGCGTGTCAGGCGTGCCCCTTTGGGCGGGCGCTTTTGCAGGTACTTGGTCGTCAGCAGCCCACTGGCCAGCGGCGACCAAATCGTCGTCCCCAGCCCCACGGTTTTATAGATTTGGGCAAACTCCACCTCCACCTTGCGGCGCACAAACAAGTTGTACTGCGGCTGTTCCACCACAGGCCCAATCAGATGATTCTCCCGGGCCACCATGTGCGCTTCCATAATTTCCTGTGCCGACCACTCGGACGTACCCCAATACAAGATTTTACCCTGCCGGATCAAAATATTCATCGTCCAGACCACCTCCTCCATCGGCACCTCCTTATCAGGCCGGTGACAAAAATACAAGTCGAGATAGTCCGTCTGCAAGCGGCGCAATGCGTCGTGGCAGGCTTCCGTCAGATGTTTGCGACTCAGCCCCGTTTGATTCGGTTTGGTGCGTCCGTCGCCAAAGAAGGCCTTGCTTGAGAGCAGATAAGACGTCCGGTCCCACTTCATCCGTTTCAGGATGCGACCCATGACCTTTTCCGACCGGCCATGCGCATATATCTCCGCATTGTCAAAGAAGTTGACCCCGGCATCGTAAGCAGTTGCCATCAGCGCCTCGGCCGTCTTCGCCGAAATCTGATTGCCGAAAGTAATCCAGGACCCAAGCGACAAAGCACTCATCTTCAACCCACTGCGCCCCAGCCGTCTATATTCCATAGCAAGTTTTTTTGCGTGGTAAAAGTACGGAAAAGTAGTATTTATCCCGTCTTTTTCGTTTTATTCCCCGAAGACCATCCATTTCAAGACAAAATGCAGCCAAAAGACACCAACTACGTCCCGCCCCGATTCCGCCCCAAGACCGGATTTTTTTAGAGTTTGCGCTCCTGCGGAGCGACAAAATAACGTAACTGTATAGGTGCGCCTGTTTTCAGCACAAAAACAGCGGGTACCAAAACAGTTACAAAACAACATACGGATGACTAACCAAAATCACGCTACCGGAATACGCGAGCACCTGTGGGCTATGTTGATCGTCGCAGTATTCATCGGTTTGATTATCCTGTACGTGCGGGAGTTTCCCTATTTTTCCAACACGCTACACGTGGGCAGTCTGGTACGCCGGGCCATTTTGGCGGCGGCCGTGCTGGGCCTGCTGTCTTTGACAGCCGGCTACGCCACCGGCACGCTGGACAAGGCAGACAGGCGCTTGCACGCCTTCCTGCTGTTGGCCGCTATGGCTTTTGCACCCCTGGTGGCTTCATTCACCAACCGTATGGGCGCCGCCCGCCGCCCATACTCCGTCACCTTCGACTATATAGGCCAAAAGGCCAAGTACATTGCCCTCTTTGGCGCCCGCAAAGGCCAACCTGCCGACACCTACTGGCTCTATGTACGTCGGGAAGGCCGGGATTACATGTTTCGCACCCGCGGCACCGCCCCCATGTCCGCCCGGACCGGCTCCCGCGTCCGTCTCCTCTTCCGCCGCGGCCTGTGGGGCTACGACTTCTTCGATGGCAAATCCTGGGAATTCATTTGAGGACGGTCAACGGTCAAGAGAATCCGTGGGAATCCGCTCAACCCGCGGTCTCCGCGTTCCATTTTCAACGGCGTCAGCAAATTCAACGCGATGCGTTCACCCCTATTCCCAATTCATAGCCAAATATCCCGCCAGCGCACGAAAATACGCCGGCGCTCCGAGCATCCGCGTCCCGTACCACGAAAAAAACGTCCCGTCCACCCGCATTACCCGTGCCGACGGCACCAGCGCTGCCATCTCCGCCACATGCACATCCCGAAAAGGAAACGGCTCCGACGACAAAAAGACATAATCCGGCGCCGCCGCCCGCAAGTCCGCTTCCGTCACCGACGGATACCGCGAAAGATGTCCAAACACATTGCGCAGCCCGATGCGCGCCAGCATACTGTCAATGAACGTCCCGCCACCCGCCACCATCCAGGGACGGTACCAGATCAGGTACGCCACCGATGGCCTGCCCGAAAAAAACGACCCCGAAAAACCCGTTTGTATCCTCCCCACCACAGACGACGCCAGCAAATCCGAACCTCTTGCGCCTTCATGGCGCAAAATCTTCCCTATTGACAAAATCAACTCCAACGCCGAATCAAAGTCCGTCACATCGCCAACCCACACGGGAAAGCGCGCCGCCAGCCATTCCACCTGCTCCCGTACATTCTCCTCCTTCTCTGCCAGGATCAAATCAGGTGCAAGTGCGGCAATGCGCTCCAAATGGAGCCGTTTGGTGCCGCCCACCACCGTACACACACGGCGTGCCTCCTCGGGATAAATACAAAAGCGCGTCACGCCCACCATTCCGGGAGCACCACCCAGATCATACACCGTCTCCGTCACCGAAGGCACCAGCGAGACGATGCGGGCGGGTGGCGCCGCCAGACGCACCCGCCGGCCCAGTTGATCCATATACTCACGCATAACCCTTTCCTTCACGGCATCCATCCTTTGGCCCCAAAATAACATTTTGGAATAATATTTGAAATACATCATACGAATGGCCAAGACTTATTGAAACTTACAGATTGATCTTTTCCGAAAATTAATGAAAAGTGCTATGGGAAACCCAATAAAAACGCTTTTAGTCGGTAGTGTCATCACCGGACTGGTGACCATCACCGCTTTCCAGCAAAGCGAAATCAACGACTTCAATACCGTACTCGAGCATCTGCGCCACAAAGTGGCCGAGCAAAACGACATCATCGTGGAGCAAGAGCAGGAACTCGACGAACTCCGCACACGCAACACCAATCTGGTCATCCAACTTGACCTGGTCCGGGACAGCCTCCGCGCCGTAAAACACGACTTGGCCATCGCCAAGCGAAAATACCAACGCAGCCAAAAAAGCCTGGCGGCCGTCAAAAAAGAACTTGATGTTCGACAAAAAGAATTGGCCTTCGTCAAAGAAAGCCTGAAAAAACTCCAAAAGGCTAAATCTAACTCCAAGCGCGAACAAGAGCTCAAAAAACAAGTGGCTGCCCTCCAAAAACAAGTCGAGCAACTGCAGTACCTAAAAGAGCAGTCACAAGAGCAAGTTGAAACGCGCCTGGAAGAAGTCCGGCAAGAAGACGACCTGGCCAACAAGCTCCGCCAAATCCGACTCGTACTCGAAGGCACCAAGACGGAGTACAAAGCCATTTCACTTCGCACCGAACGCGACGGTGATGATATCACTTCGCTTAAACACAACGGTCGCAACTGGAAATACACCGTCGTCAATCTCGACCTCCAAAATGCCGTCCCCGGCGTTCTCGTCGGCCAGCAATTTGAATTGCGTATCGTGGACTCTGATACCGGTGAGCCTCTTTCCTTTATTGAGTCCAACCCCATCTATCCCGATGCCGACGACAACATCGGCTTACGCTTCACCTATCCCGGCCATCCCCAGGAACTGGTCTTCATCAATACCGAGCCAAAAGACGGCGAAAACTACGAGATCAAACTTTTTTATGTCCTGGACGGGCAAACATATTACGTCAACAACAGTACACGTCAAATTATTTTCGACGCACAACCCTTCTGATGACCAAATGAATCCCCCCAAATGCGCACTCTCGCGAGTGCGCATTTTTTTGTAACTGTTTAGGTGCTCCTGTTTTTAGGG
>JALVEF010000445.1 GCA_027031185.1 Saprospiraceae bacterium | reverse complement strand
ACTTGGGTTGTTGACTGAAAGTGTCCGGCAGTTTTGGAGTGTGATTGCAAGTGCGGGCAAGAACTTGGCTGAGGTGTTTGGTGCTGATGTTAAGAAATTGACTACTGCATTTAAGGCTTTGTCGTTGGTGATAGGCGGTTTGATTTTAGTACAATTACCTGCGTTGAATAAAATGTTAATTGGTGATAATCGTAGAAAGTTTAAGGGTTTACGGCTGGCTGTACGCTTGTTAGCAAAGGCTTTTAATCCTTTAGCTCAAGTGATTTCTTGGGTTACAATTAATTTTTTGAAGGGTAATCCTTATGTGGTGTTGTTTACGGCTGCATTGGCTGGGCTTTATAAACTAATTACAAGTAATCAGGAGCGATTAGATAAGTTTATTGAGGCGATTAACAAGTTGATTGATGTTATTTTAAAATACATTCCTTTAGTGGTTGATAATTTGGATAAATTGCTTGCTGCTTGGGTGGCTTTTGCAGCGGCTAGGGTGACGTTTAGATTTTTGGCAGCGGCGGCTACTGGATTTGCTGGGTTGAAGTTTGCGGCTATTAAATTGGCGGCATCTTTGTGGGGTGTTACTGCGGCAAGTGTTGCTAGTACAACGGCGATGGACGCAAATACAGTTGCTAAGATTGTAAATGGAGAAGTGACTGATGTTCTTGTTGTTAAGAATGTGCGTCTGAGCAGTGCTTTTAAGACTTTAACTATGTCTATTTTAGCTTCTAGCAGAGCAATAGTTGCGACAGTCGCTGCTGCTAGTACGTGGATTTTGGTGATTGCTGCGATTGTTGCTGCGATTGTTTTGCTGTATGTGGCTTGGAGGAAGAATTGGTTTGGATTTAGAGATTTGGTAGATGAGACGTGGGCGAAGATGAAGCCAGTTTTGATTGAAATTGGTATGGTTATTTGGGATTTTATTTTACGTGCTGTGGAGCAATTAGTGCGTGCTTGGAATGTATTTTTGGTGGAATTAGAACAGTTGATGCCGGCATTTAAGGCTTTGGGCAGACAAATTTTGGCTTTATTTGATGATATTGCTAGGTTGGTTGGCGGTTGGGAGAATTTGAAGAATATTTTGATTACGATTGGCATTATTGTTGCTGAAGTGATTTTGGCTCCAATTGCTGGAGGTTTGATTGCTGGTTTGTTGGAGATTATTGGGATTGTGGCTTTGGTAGTGGGGGCTGTATTTTTGGTGTTTGAGGCAGTGGTTGCTTTGATTGGACGTATGGCTGATTGGATTGCTGGGTTATTGGAGGGATTTGGTTTTATTGTGGGTGGTTTACGAAAGATAGTTGCTGCTTTTATGGATTTTGGTGACAACAGCATTTCTATATTAGATAGAGTGATTTTGTTTGTAGAAGGGATAATGGATGTTTTGGCTGGATTAGGTGGAATTGTATATCATACAATTATGTGGATTTTAATTTCTTTGTATGATATGATACGTAACATTTTAGATTTGTTTGGAGTGACAATTCCAACTTTTGAGCAGATGATTTCTACTTTAACAGGCTGGATTGTTGAGCTTTGGCAGAGGTTTATTGTTTGGGCTGTTGAGCTTTGGCGTGAATTTGCAGATTGGA
>JALVEF010000444.1 GCA_027031185.1 Saprospiraceae bacterium | reverse complement strand
AAGGGCGAAGCGAAGCGGTATCATGGCCCGACAAACTCAACGCGCCAATGAATCAACGCACCGGCAATCCAACCCAATTCCCAATAAAAATCTCCCGAACTTTTTGGAAAATTCACTGTTTGGCAGACGTGAAAAAACCCTAACGAAAAACATTCCGAATATGTCCAACGCAAACTTCATCCTGCCCCGCGCCTACAACGAACCCGTCCTGAGCTACGCCCCCGGCTCCCCGGAAAAACTGGCCCTCAAAAAAGCACTCCGCCAGGCCAAGGCGCGCCCCCGCGACATCCCCATGGTCATCAACGGCAGAAACGTACGCACCGGCAACAAGGTCAGTATCCACCCCCCTCACGAACTATCCCACACCCTCGGCTACTACCACAAGGGCGACGCCTCCCACGTCCGCCGCGCCATTGACGCCGCCATGAAAGCCAAACCGGCCTGGGAAAACACCCCGTGGGAGGATCGCGCCGCCATCTTCCTCAAAGCCGCCGACCTCATCTCCGGCCCCTACCGTGCCAAAATGAACGCCGCCACCATGCTCTGCCAGTCCAAAACCGTCTTCCAGGCAGAGATAGACGCCGTGTGCGAGTTGGCCGACTTCTTCCGCTTCAACGCCGCCTACATGGCCCAAATCTACAACGAACAGCCCGCCAGCAGCAAGGACATCTGGAATCGCATGGAATACCGTCCGCTCGAAGGTTTTGTCTTTGCACTCACCCCCTTCAACTTCACCTCCATCGCCGGCAACCTGCCCTCCGCGCCCGCATTGATGGGCAATACCGTCGTCTGGAAGCCCGCCGCCACACAGATTTATTCTGCTTATGTCATTATGGAAGTACTCAAAGAAGCCGGCCTGCCGGACGGCGTCATCAACCTGATCTACGTCAGCGGACCCGTCGCCGGTGACGTCATCTTCAAACACCCCGACTTCGGCGGCCTGCACTTCACCGGCAGCACCACCACCTTCAACCGCCTGTGGCAGACCATCGGCGAAAACCTGCCCACCTACAAGTCTTATCCGCGCATCGTCGGCGAAACCGGTGGCAAGGACTTCGTCATGGTACACAGCTCGGCGGATCCCAAAGCCGTGACCACCGCACTGACACGCGGCGCCTTCGAGTTCCAGGGCCAGAAATGCTCCGCTGCATCGCGCGCCTATATCCCCAAATCCCTCTGGCCCCGCATCCAAAAATACCTCATCGCCGATATAGAATCCTTCGGCATCGGGTCTCCCGAAGACTTCACCAACTTCTTCACCGCCGTCATTGACGAAAAGGCCTTCGACAAGATCACCGGCTACATCAAGAAAGCCAAACGGGCACGCTCCTGCAAAATCATCGCCGGCGGTTCTTACTCCAAAAAGGAAGGCTACTTCATTGACCCCACCGTCATCGTCACCAAAGACCCCCACTTTGTCACAATGGAAGAAGAAATCTTCGGCCCCGTCCTGACCATTTATGTCTATGACGACAAAAAGTACGACAAGACACTCGACCTGCTCGATAGCACGTCACCTTATGGCTTGACCGGCGCCATCTTCGCGCGCGACCGCGACGCCATCCGTCTCGCCACCGAAAAACTGCGCCATGCTGCCGGCAACTTCTACATCAACGACAAACCCACCGGTGCGGTCGTTGGTCAGCAACCCTTCGGCGGCAGCCGCAAATCCGGTACGAATGACAAGGCCGGTTCGGTGTGGAACTTGCTCCGCTGGGTATCGCCACGCGCCATCAAGGAGAATTTCAACCCACCCACCGACTACCGCTACCCGTTTATGGACGAAGCCTGAGCACCTCCTCGTGCCGTGATGGAGAGAAAATGTGTGTCCGGCCTCCGGCCGGACATTTTTTGTCGCTGCTGTAATACCCCGGCATCCGGTGGTTAAAACCAGCGCTATG
>JALVEF010000443.1 GCA_027031185.1 Saprospiraceae bacterium | reverse complement strand
CGTGGAAGACGCTACGGTCTACATGCGCTACATGCAGCATGGTGTCTACAGTCCCAACGAGGTGCGTCGCAAGCTGGGTGAGCCGCCCAGAGAGGATGACGGAGGCAACGTGTACTACTACCCGAGTAATGTGGGTATTAGTGGTGCAGAGAGTGATGGGAACATGGCAGGAGAGCCTGACACGAGTCCAGACGACCCGGCGAGAACGCCGACGGACGACGAGTACCCGGATTCCGCCAACGTGCTCAAGGAGTTGCGTCTGTGGCGTAAGCATGTGTTGAGAGCGATGGACGGGAAGCGGTCGTATCGTAAATTCCAGCGACGCCTCCTTCCTGTCGAGTTGTACCAAACATTAGATAGCATTATCGACCAGAGTAATGCTGTACAGGATGCAGACTTCGAGTTTATCAAGAATCTTTTTGCTGCTGCTGAGGAGGTGGTGAGACGTGGGTATCAATCGGGAGGAGAAGCCTTGGCCGTGTCCTAAGTGCGGACACAACTTAGGGTATGTGGTGTACGGGCAGCTTTTGCTCAAGGGGGACAACATTCACGCAAACACGGACGGCGGCAACCTCGTCGTGTATTGCAGTGAGTGCGGTGCCCGCAAGACGTGGTTTGCGAACGATAGGCTATCTCGTTTGATTGGCGAACTAGCAGACCAGATTGTTCGTCGAACGAGAGGCTCGTAGATTTGACAAATCGAGCAAAATGTGGTATAATATATACTATAGTGAAAAAGGGGGTTTTTTATGTGGGAAGGTGCGAAGTACGAGGCCGTTCTGACTATCGAGCCTAGCACGGAGTCTCTTATTGAGGAAGTCATCCCAGAAGAGATTGCACGCATTATCTATGATAGCTGGAATGGTCAAGTAGTTGATTTTGGCGGCGGAGTGAAGGGCATCACGTGTTCTGCGCTGTTGCGAATGTGTGGTGAATCCCCCTACAAACTGAGTCGCAAAATCAAAGGGCTCGCACGTAAGAGGGCGGACTTGGTTGTCAAGCTGTGCAAGGAAGCCGTGAAGAGCGAGCCGCTACGGTAGGAGAATACGCATGAACTCTGCAAAGATGCTGTACGGTGATATCGTGCAGAAGAAGATGGATGAGGATACCGGGGATCGTATCGTATCCGGCTTCTTCACTGACGACAAGGTCGATCTGCACGGACACATCATCGGACGAGACGCGATGGTTACCGCTATCGCGGATTACGACAAATGGCGGAACGTCCGCGAGATGCATC
This sequence comes from Saprospiraceae bacterium, assembly GCA_027031185.1. GTDB lineage: Bacteria > Bacteroidota > Bacteroidia > Chitinophagales > Saprospiraceae > HyVt-613. The sequence goes on along the minus strand of JALVEF010000443.1, from coordinate 671 downwards.
GAGACGTGGTGGGCGTTGCTGTCAGTGTAGGGGAGAAGTCTTGGAACTGGATTGACGCCAAGATCATCCCTGACGACACGTGGAAGCTCATCGAGGAGGGCGCCTACAAGGGTTTCTCTGTTGGTATCATTGTGACCGATGGAGAGTGGCTCGACGTAGACGAAATTCCGGCGTGGGCGTGGGAAGACGTGTCGGACGCAGTTAAGGGCGCTATCCAAGAATTTGGTTATGTGTTTCATATTACGGGGCTCGAACTTGTAGAAATCAGCGTTGTTGATCGACCCGCAAATCCACGTGCTGTAATTGAGTCCAACAAGGGACTGTTTGGGGGCGTGGATCACGTGGCGGTGTTGCCGTCCGTTGTAAACGGGTACGTAGAGATCAGCAAGGCGTTCGGCATCGAGCCACCTGTCACCAAGCAGGAGGAACAAGTGGACGAAGAGAAAGAAGTCGCCACGACCGAAGAGGTTGCCGAGACTGAGACCGAGCAGGAGGAGAAGGTCGAAGACGCCGAGGTGACCAAGGATCTTGAGGTCGAGGAGACAGAACAGGAGGTCGACGAAGAGGAGACGGAGAACAAGGAAGCCGCCGCTGACGTGGTGGTCGGTATGTTCGACAAGCTCTTCGAGCGACTGGATAACATCGAAAAGAAGCTGGACGAAATGACCGAG
>JALVEF010000442.1 GCA_027031185.1 Saprospiraceae bacterium | reverse complement strand
GGTGTGGAATCGTACGCCGTGGTGGTCCGGCCAACCATCGGGTGCTACGACAGGCTCATTAGGACTTCGCGCCGGTCACGGCGCAAACTTTTCCTTTCCCTTGGCCTGATTAGGACGTAGAAGCTTGGAGGTTTCAGGAGATGGTATTTGTCGAAGGCCTGGTTGGGCAGTACATATTGGTTACAACAGGAACAAAAATGCCTATTTTATCCCTAAAAACAGGAGCACCTAAACAGTTACAAAAAAGAGAGCCAACCATTGTTGACTCCCTCAAAACAAACAATCAGTACTATAAGTCTTTGAATCAGGGGTTTATGTTGATTAAAATGCCGGATGCGGTCACGTTTCCAAATTCTATGTAGTAGTAAATGGGAATGCTTCGCTTCGTGGGCAGGATGATTTCTTCATCCCGGAGTTCGGTCACATTTTCCCAGTGGTAATCGGTCAATAGCTGGCCCCATTCGGTGTAGAAGTATAAATGGACATCGTCTTGAAACTCCATATTAACATTGAGCAGGTATTGGCCAGACCCGGGATTGGGAGTGATTCCGTAATACACGCCGGTTGTTGTATCGCGGATCATGATCTCTTTTTGTACCAATCTGGTGCCGCAGGCATTGGTGGCAACAAGCAGGACATCGTATCTACCGAAGAAGGGATATTCATGTACGGGGTTGATCGTATCGGCTGTGCTGCCGTCGCCGAAGTCCCAGCTGTATTGGGTATTCGGGGTCACTGTTTGGATGAAGCTGGCGGTCTTTTCAAATGTGGTGTAGGAGAAGTCCACACTTGGCTCTCCGTCCAGTTCAATCAATTTGGTAACGGTGAGCGAATCGGTGGCATTGTATGCTGTCAATTGTATTGTATAAATGCCCGGATTTTGGAACAAGACCTTGGGATGCATTTCTGTGGATGTCCCCGGCACGCCTTGCGGGAATACCCAACGCACACTGTCGGCATTGTATATCTCTACATCGAAGGTGATGCTTTTTGGTGCACAGACCACAGTGTCTGATGCGTGAATGGAGACAAGTGGCAGCCCTTGTGTTATGGGAATCTGTTGTACCATTGTATCCGCTCCGCAAGTATTGAATGCGACTTGCATGACTTCGTAAGTGCCATAATGATTGACATGGTGGGTCAGTTCTGTCTCTGAGCCCAACATCTCTCCATCCAGGTACCAATAGATGCTGTCCGCGAATGCGGATTCGTCTTGCAATTGGATATTGAGGCTGTCTATTGAATAACTGAAATCCGCCACAACGGCTTCGGTCACGACAAGCGCATGCATTTGGCTCAGGGTGTCCACGCCCTGACTATTGGCCACGATTAACCGGACATGGTAAGTGCCGCCGCTCTGGATGTCCACTACAGGATTTTGCATTTCGCTGATAATAGTATCTCCTCCGTTTTGCCAAATCATCCATTGCCATGAAGTGGGGCCCGGGCCGCTTAAGTCGGTAAATTGGATAGTGAGGGGTGCGCAGCCGGCTGTATCGCTCATTGCAAATGCCGCGTGGACAGGCTCTCCGGCAATGACGACTACTGTCGTACTGGTATCCTGCCCGCAAGCATTGAGGGCAATAAGTGTGACAGTATAGATCCCCGGCTGTGCAAATGTGTGCAAGACATGGGCTTGTGTGGAGGTGTTGCCGTCTCCAAAGTCCCACAGATAGTTTGTAGCATTCGTACTTGTATTGGTCAATGTGACCGTTGTGTTTGTGAGTTGTGCGGTGAAGGAACTTACTGGAGATCCGACCGAAGTTTCAATATAATTCGCTTTGGTGATGGTATCCGCCCCGTTTGGCCCGCTGACAATCAGCGTGACGTCGTAAGTTCCGGCGGTGTTGTAAGTGACCACGGGATTTTGGTCGGTGGATGTGGCGGGTGAGCCGCCGGGGAAGGACCACTGCCAGGTGGTCGGCCCAT
>JALVEF010000441.1 GCA_027031185.1 Saprospiraceae bacterium | reverse complement strand
GACCCTGTGACTGTAGTTTCCTTGCTCTGCATTGCCGTCGGCTTTAGCCGACGGGCTGAAAAGCAAAGAGAAAAATCGGGGCTTTAGCCCCAGTCAACAGACAAAGTTTCAGGGCAAAAACAGCGGGGGCTAAACAGTTGCCAGGAAGTACCGATTAGCATTTTGCCGGCGGGCGCCGGCAAAAGATTCCGGGCTCTCCCGAATCCTGTAAACCGTCATGCCTTACCTTTGTACCTTGATTTTTCACCTCAACAATTACGTTTTTTCGCACGACACCAAACCACAGGACAAATGACCGTCAAAGAATTTCTCCACGGCTTGCCCCGGCGCGTCGTTCCCGAGGCCCTGGAAGGCAAAGACAGCCTGTTTCATTTTTTGATTTCCGGCGATGAAGGGGGCGAGTTTACCGTCCGCATCCGGGACGGAGAAGTCCGCGTATCCGACGGGCTGGAAGGCACCCCCAAGTGTACCGTTCGCGCCAAGGACAAGCACTTTATGAAGGTAGTCAACGGCGAGATGAATGCCACGATGGCCGTGATGACCGGCAAGGTCAAGATCTCCAATCTATCCGAGATGATGGAATATGCCAAGCTGCTCGGCTTTTAAGCACTTTCCTGCCCGGTATGCTTTTCCAAGCGGATCAACACCAAAATAAAAACGGCAGCCGCCCCCAACACCGTCAAAGCAGGTGGCCGGTCCGGGCCACTTGCCGCTCCGATTTGGTCTATCATGTCCGGATGCATGGCCATATACACCGCCTGAACACCATTGAAAAAGAAGTGCAACAGTACAGACACCCACAAAGCTCCGGAGTAATGGTAGGCATAGCCTAAGGCCGCGCCCAAAAACAGGCGCGGCAAGAACCCCGCAAACTGCATGTGTATCCCGCTAAAAATGGCAGCCGCCAACCATACCGCCACATGTGGCCGGCCGGTAAAATGCACCAATGACCGCTGTATCACACCACGAAATACCATCTCCTCCCCCAGCGCAGGCAGCAGACCGATCAGCAGCACCAACAGTGGAACGTTGCCCCCCTTCAACAAGGTCGCTATCAAGCGGTTCGCTTCCTCTTCCAGCGCCTGCCATTGGTCCGCCAGCGGAAATTGCAGATTCAGCCAGTTGAGATAACTCACCAATGGCAGCGAAACCAGAAAAAGCACCACCACCAGACCCAAGCGCCGCCCATCCACCCGGGCACCTAATATTCCATCCGGCCTTAAGGCCGGATAAACATATAAAACCGTCCATCCCGGTAGCAAAAACAACAAAAACTGCTGAATACCCACCATCAGGGCAACCGCCCAAAATCCTCCATTCAGCAAGCTGTCCTTGTCCAGGAGATTGACCCCAATCCTCGGCCCCAGAAATGAAAAAATCCCCCCGGCCAATACAAGCCCCACCAGCATCCACAACACCAGCGAGACGATCGGGCGAAGAGCCACAAAATTCAGACGTGCTTTGACAGGCATGATCCGGCTTTTACTCCACGCGAAATTAGGACTAATTCGTACGTAACTGTTTAGGTACCCGCTGTTTTTGCGCTAAAATGGCCTTTTTGTCCCTGTTTTTGCCTTGTAACTGTTTGAGCACCCCTTGTTTTTGTGCTAAAACAGGAGCACCCAAACAGTTACATTCTTACATTTGCTCCCGAATAAGCAAAACAATTCTTGGCCGTGACGCGACTCAGCGTAAATATTAATAAGATTGCATTGCTTCGCAATGCGAGGATGGGTGACGTGCCTGACTTGTACCGTGCGGCGCGGGATATTGAGTCGTTTGGTGCCGATGGTATTACGGTACATCCACGTCCCGATGAGCGGCATATTCGCTATGCCGATATTCCCGTGCTGCGCGAGTTGGTGACGACCGAATTCAACATTGAAGGCTATCCGTCTGAGCGTTTTTTGGAGTTGGTGTTGACGCACCGGCCCGACCAATGCACATTAGTACCCGACCCGCCCGGTGTGCTCACATCGGACGCCGGTTGGGACTGTATCCGGCACGGCGACTTCCTGCGTGGTGTCGTCGGGCGCCTGCACGATGCGGGCATCCGCGTGTCGTTGTTTTTGGAGCCGGATGCGCACCAGTTGGAAGCTGCTCGAAAAACAGGGACTGATCGCATCGAATTTTATACCGGCCCATACGCCAAGGTCTATCGTACAGACCCGCAAACGGCGGTGGCGCCGTTTGCGGAGGCCGCCCGCCTGGCGCACGACCTGGGCCTGGGCATCAACGCCGGCCATGACCTCAATCTGGACAATCTCCGCTACTTCAAACAAAACGTCCCCTACCTGCTCGAAGTCTCCATCGGCCATGCCCTCATCGCCGATGCGCTTTACTATGGCTTGCAGAATACGGTGCAGATGTATAAAAACCTGGTGGAGGGGTAAACGCTGCCATTGATACCCCAATTTGGGTCATTTCATACCCCCACCCTGTTTTGTGTGACTAACTGAATACGCGGGCAAAACAGCAGGGGCAGGCTTTTTACTATGCCTGCCCCTGTATTTATTTCAATTCAACTTGGTATTACCTCAAAGTGGGGTATAAACTACCTGCCACTCAAGGCCGTACATAGCATTGGTCGCTGTAAAGGAAATCTTGCCATCCGAATCAATGGTAATATTGGATAGCTCTGCAAGTAAATCAAAGCCCGGTACAACGCCATCAGTGGCCGTAATATTGGACCCGTTGACAGTAAGTACCGCGCCCTTAGCCGCATAATCCGAACCGTACCCCCGGCCCAAATCATAAAAGCCACCAATACAGTCCGAAAGTGCATATTGGTTTGCACCCACCTTGACCACAAAACCATACAGCAGATCGGTGTATTCCTCCCCATCGGCCCGCAGCACATACATGGAGTACAGACCGCTCAGATCGGTCGAATCCGTCTTACAAGGCTCAACCAACACAGTACGAAAAGCACTGCCCGGGATACCATCTTTATTGACTGCTTTGTACGCAATCGTGTAAAGATCCGGACCAGCCACAACGGAATCACCAAAATACGAGCCGGAAATATCCTCCGTATGAGGAATGGTCTGACCACTTTCTGTAACCACAATTCCAGGGTCCGTAAACGTCTCACCGCAAGGCACGTCAATGAACGCATCACCTTTCATGTCCATCTTGGGCAAATAGGTGATTTGTGAGGGTGGAGCCGAATTGACGACCTTCTTGCACGAAGAGGCAAGAGTAACGGCCAACACAGCCCACAAAAGATATTTTAGCTTGGTCATTTTTTCACGTTTTTGATTGCGAATGGAAAATTAGTTGTCCCAAAAGATCTTATCCGTAATCACCCGTTGATTGGGAGCCTTCGGATTAAGACTGATCTCCGATGCAGGATACAACCAGGAAGCCGGGAAAACCCCATCTCCCAAAACGGAAAGCGGCGGGGTTTGCCAGATTCCCTGTGTAAACAACCTGTTGCCGGGACGGTCAAAACGCCGGGCCTCTATCCAACCTTCGTCCTCCTGTGTAGCATTCATGGATATCCATTTCTGCACCCCGATCAGGTTGAGCTTGGCATCCAATGAGCCGGCCGTATCATAGTTCAAGGAAGCAATATAAGTATCAGCTCCGCTCACACCCAAATAATCAAAGTTGGACATGATCGCGTTACCAAACGCCATTACATCATCGTCGGCAGTACCGTAACGTGCCGCTGCTTCCGCACGCAAGAACCAAGTCTCCCAGTTGCTCATCAAGATCACATCATTGTCCGGAGCAACCGCTATCGGCGACGACTTGCTATAATCTGTAGCAACTGCGGTAAATGGCTCATTAATAATTGTGCCTTGATCAATGCCATGAAACTGATCGGCAAATGTACCGGTGGTAGCCTTGGAATAAAAAGCCTCAATACGCGGGTCAGACAAGTCGTTCAGTACGTTGAGTGTGGCATTACTGGCAAAATAGAAATCACCAACTCCCCAGGTGAAACGGGCATACATGGGGTTCAGGTTCCCGGTCTTTCCATCAAACGGAATCCGGGCAATGTCGCCGGCACTCTCAATGAAAATGCCATTAGCAATCAAGTCCTTGATGGTCGCGTCATTGCCGCCCAATTCCGAAGTTCGCATCAATAGGCGCAGCTTCAATGAATTGGCAAACCTGATCCACTTCTTCATATCCCCTCCATAGATGAGGTCATCAGGCCCCATCGTTGTAGAAGTACTTGCATTGCGCAAGTCCTCCAAGGCATTATCCACCTGCGCTACCAGCTTGGCGTAAACATCAGAGGCCGCATCATAGCTGGGTGTCAGGATCGAACCATCCTCAATGGCGCCACGCAGCGCTTCCGAGTAGGGTATGTCTCCAAAGTGGTCAACCAGGCCCTGAAAGACGTAGGCTTGCAGCACATTCGCTGCGCCTCTATAACCCGGATCTTTACTCTTGGTCAACTGCTTCAAATCTTCAAGACAATTGGCATACGCGCGTCTCCAATACCCGTCATAATCGTCGGGTTGCGCCACAAAACGCTCTGCGTTTCCGATAGATACGCCGGTGCCCCAAGTATAATACTGGGCCCATAAAAAGGAACGCGCATTCAGGTCAACATCAACGATATATCCCAAATAACCGATCGCAGCAGTAAGAACCTGCGCATCATTGGCCGTGGGAGACGTGTTAGGGTCTATATTGACCTCGTCCAAAGACTTTTCGCACGAAACCACAAACAGGGCCAGCAGAAAAGCCGATATTCTGAGAATGTTTTTCATTTCCACGTTTTTCTAATGATTAAAAAATCAGGTTCAAAGTGACACCATAGCTTTTCGACGGCGGTATCTGTGTGGTCTCAATACCGGAGGCATTGCCCGTCGTCGCCGGACCATTCACTTCCGGATCGGCAAAGGTATTCTCTGCCGGCAACCAGAATTTGAGATTCTTACCGAACAGAGTCAGTCTTGCCGTCGAAGCTTTGATATAAGCGGCCAATCGTTTTGGTAAATCATAACTCAAACTGATCTCCCGAAGCTTCAAGTAGCTCGCGTCAATCAAGTATGTAGAGCCCGCAGGATCATAGCTCGTAAAATAATCCTGCTCCAGTACCTCGATATCATTCGGTACAAGTGAGCCATCCGGAGCATATTTGACAGAATTCGGAATAACAAAAGGCTTCCGGTCATGCTCCACTGTATTGATGGCTGTCCCGTTGAACTCGGCAAAGAATTTTGTCTGAGAGACGAAATACCCGCCGACCTTTTGATCAAACAAAACATTGAACTTCAGACCTTTGAAGCCAATACCCGTACCAAAACTCATCAGATACTTCGGCTGGTATGAGCCCAGGTACTGCTCATCTTGGGTGTACAACGGAAATCCGGTAACGCTATCTACTACTACCTTGCCACCAACTTCCAACGGAGCCAGAGCTTTGAACGTACCAAACGGTAGTCCCTTTTTCGCCACGATGGATACGCCGGGTGTATAAGGCCCGCCGATGACCAACTCATCAATGCCTTCAGCGACCTTAACAACCTCATTTTTGTTTTGTGAATACGATGCAAACAGATCCCAGCTCAAACCTTTAACCAGACCCTTGATCGGGTGCAACGTCAAAGACAACTCGTGACCCTTGTTGGTCATCTCACCCAGGTTACTTACCGTTCTGGTGAATCCGGTACTATAAGGCAAGCTGATTTGGACAATTTGGTTGCTATGAACGGCCGAGTAGTACGTATAAGAAAGCTCCACCCGATGCTTCAACATTTCCAAATCGGCTCCAAACTCCAGGGTAGTAGTCAATTCAGGCTTCAAATCGGGGTTGCCGATTTGATTGCCTGTCGTAAATCCAGGCTGACCGTTGAGCGGCAAAGTAATAGTATAGTCACCCAAGCCGACGATATCGGGGTTGCCGATAAAGTAAGAATCCAGCAAATACAACCCCGCGTCTTTACCGGTGGTACCATATCCCACACGAAGCTTGGCAAAGTTCAGCAAATTGTTCTTCTGCATACCCAGCAAATCGGTCAACACCGTGGATATACCGACTGACTGATAAAAGAAGGAGTTATTAGCTTTGGGCAATGTCGAAGATACGTCATTTCGCGCACTATACTCCAAAAACAAAGCATTCTTGTAGCCCAAGCGCAAAGTACCGTACATACCATAGATCCGATACAGCGTACGGTATTGACTGGACTTTGCAGGTGACTTACTGTTGTCCAAGTTGTACCAGCCAGAGACTACCAGCCCGCCTTGGGTCTCTCCCAAGAGCGAGTTCGTTCCCTTTTGGAACCAGTTATATCCCGCCGTAATATCTGCTGAAATGTCATCAGTCAATGACCATTTGTAATTGGCCAGGGCAGTGAAATCCAGGTTAGTAGCTTGGCGCGTTCTTTGCGAATAACTGCCCAACGTTACCTGACGCGTATTGCGCGGCACCAGTTCAAAACCATTGGTCCAGATAAGTTGTTGCTGTGGCTTAATCGGCGGTGCCCACGTTTCAATACCCGAGTTGACGATGTTGGTGCCAAAACGACCAACAATCTCCAGATTCTCAATCGGAGTAAATGTCAGCGAGGCCTTTCCAAGGAAGTTGTTGATCTTCGCCTCATTGCCGTACTCATTCAGGATAAGATATGGGTTGACCGAAGAATACGATCCCCAGTAACCATTGATGTCGTGAAACGGGCTTTTGTAGTCCCTCAACTCACCAAACGGGATATTGATGGGAGACTGCACCACCATCGCATAGGCGTTGTTGCCTTCAAATGCGCGGGAACCCTCCTGGGCCGTATTTTGAAACACATGTGCGAAAGAGATCTTAAAGTCAGACGATAGCTTTGGAGACAGCCGCGCGCTTGCATTGAACGTCCCCGAGCGGCGCTTGTAAAACGTGTTGTCCAGCGTACCTGTCTGGTCTGTATTGGAGAAGGATGCATAATACGAAAAGCCCTCCTTCGCACCGGACAAAAAGACGCTGTTCGAATTGGTTTGACCCAAATTGAAAAACTCCTGCAGTTGGTTGGGCACAGGGCTATAGGGCCTAATCAAAGCCTCCAATGCACCATCTCCATCCGCATCAATGGGGCTGGTCCAGGGGCGTATTTGACCATCTGCCTCCGGCCCCCAGGACCAGTTCTCACCAGAATCGAACACCTCACCGTCATAGCCTTGCCCGAATTTGCTTTGACGCTGCAACAGCACATAGGCCTTTTCAAAGGAAAGTGTAGAGTTTATTCCTACTTGCATCTTTCCTTTTTTGCCTTTTTTCGTGGTAATCAAAATAACACCTGATGCACCGCGAGAGCCGTAGAGCGATGTCGCAGCAGGGCCTTTCAACACCGTTATACTCTCTATGTCATCAGGGTTGAAGTCATTGAAGCGGTTGCCGTGATCCGCATATCCGGTCGTCGAGACGCCGGCACCACCAGTCTCAGACGTGTTGTCAATCGGTATCCCGTCAACCACAAACAAGGGATTGTTGTTTCCGGTCAGGGAACTCTCCCCACGCAGCACAATCTTAGTAGATGCACCCACGGAACCGGAACCGGTGGACAGACGCACGCCGGCCAGTTTGCCCCGCAAGGCTTCCAAAGCATTCTTGCTCGGGGTCGATAATAACTCGTCAGCTTTGACCGTTTGGTTCGCATACACCACATCACGCGCATTGCGCTTAAGTCCCGTAGCTGTGACAACGGCCTCTTGGATCTTGATGCTCGAGGTCGTAAGCGTTACGTCCATAATGTTTGATGCGCCCAAAGGGACTGTCTTCGTTTCAAAGCCCGTGTAGCTAAACTCCAGGCTTGTCGCATCAGCGGGTACCCGAATGGTATATTTGCC
>JALVEF010000440.1 GCA_027031185.1 Saprospiraceae bacterium | reverse complement strand
CCGAAAATGAGCTGGAAGCGGGACTAAAGCCCCAGTATTTTTTTGCTTCTCTCCCCGTCGGCTGAAGCCGACGGTAATGATAGCAGACATTTTGTTTCCATTTTGGCGGCTGCGCCGGCGGCAATCAAATTTAATACTACATCCCGACAGAAGGCAAGTATGGCCAACCACGAAGTGGTTGAATCAAACTTGCTCCGCATGGAATGCGGGGCAAATGGTTTGATTGGGGAAAGAAGCCTGAAAAGGTTCAACTCCGAAGGAGTTGTTGACTAATTATTTCGGGGCCGTCGGCTGCGCCGCCGGCTGAAAACATTTGATCCCATCGGGGCCATTTCCAGCTATTCTTGTTTATCCCCTTCGGGGATAGGGAGGATGAGCTCACAGGATATTTTAAGCGTGAGACCAATCCTATGTCATCGGATTTCCAACTTCGGGTCAGACAGGATGGTACGGATGCTGCCGCCCGGCGTGCCCACTTTAAGGATAAAGTCACAACTATCCAAGCGGGAGAGCATATTTTTTGCCTTGACAAAACCCATGGCCATGCAGGCGGTAGCCAGTGCATCGGCAGAGGCGCAGTCGGGCGCCAGTACCGATGCGGACAACAAACTGTCACGCTTAGGGAAACCGGTTTTGGGGTTTATGGTGTGGCTGTACATTTGGCCGTTGACAAAATGATAATTGCGGTAGTTGCCCGAGGTGGCCATGGCCCGGTCGTCCAGGCGTACAGTGGTGCGGAAGTCATTTGGGGAGGCATCGGGACGCGGGATAGCAATGCCGATGACCCAGCTTTTGCGGCCGGGCTTGAGCCCTTTGGCGCGGTCTTCGCCGCCGATTTCGACCAGGTAACTCTTTATCCCCCTGTCTTCCAACCATTCGGCGACTAAGTCCACGCCGTATCCCTTGGCAATGGCACTGAAATCAAGTTGGATGCCCGGTACGCGCCGGATTAGGGTGTCGCCTGCGATGACCAGCTTGTCCATCCCGACAAGTCGTCGCAGGCTGTCAATGGCAGCGCTATCCACGGAGGTTACGGCCCGATGGCCTTTGTAGCCAAAGCCCCAATAGTTGACCAGCGGCATGACGGTCGGGTCGAAATAACCGTCCGTCCGGAGGTAAATCTTCCGGGCCAGCAGCAAGTTGCGCAGGAAGTGGCGGTGTGCCGGCCCGATGGCTACGGTATCCCGTGTACTAGCATTGAAACGCGAAATCACAGATGCCGGGATGTATGTGGACACTTCGGCGTTGAGCGCTTGGAGCAGGGAGTCTATGCCCGGTTTGAGCGTCTCGGCGGAGAGGTGGCCGTAGTAGGTGATGTGATAGGTGGTGCCCATGGTCTCTCCACGGATAAAGTGGCGGTCATTTTCCACGCGGCAGGCGATGGCCGTCAGCAGCAGGGCCATGATACCGGAACGGGTTAGCGTAAGAGAAGTAAGTCGTTTCATCGAGGACAAAGTTAACGCAAACGCTATTGTTCCTTTCCGAAATAGGCCGCTAATTTTTTGGCGATGGCCCGGCCTGCTACGTCGGCGATTTGTTCGATTGTGGCGTTCCGGATGGTTTTGGTGGAGCCGAAGTGGCGGATGAGTTTTTGTGCGGTTTTGGGGCCGACGCCGGGGATGTCGAGCAGTTCGGAGTGCAATAAGGCTTTGGAGCGCTTGAGCCTGTGGAAGGAGATGGCGAAGCGGTGGGCTTCGTTGCGAGCGTGCTGGATGAGCTTGAGTGACTCGGATTTTTTGTGGATGTGGAGCGGGTACGGATCGCCGGGAAAGTAGATTTCTTCCAGGCGCTTGGCGATGCCGATTACGGTGACGCGGTTGTGGATGCCGAGTTGGTCCAGTGCTTCGACGGCGGCGGAGAGCTGGCCCTTGCCGCCGTCAATGATGATGAGTTGGGGGAGGTCTTTATTCTCTTCCAGCAGGCGGCGGTAGC
>JALVEF010000439.1 GCA_027031185.1 Saprospiraceae bacterium | reverse complement strand
CCCCCTCCCCAACCCGAAGCGCCCGCTACAGACGCCTGAAGTAGGCAGTCTGGCCCGGGATGTCCACTTCCTGGACCCGGAGTGTGATCACCTGGTCCAGCTGCATCTCTTCACTGCGCCTGATGCGGGTCTCCAGCGCCAGTTGCGGAATGATAACAACCGCCTTCCTGTCTTCCAACGCCACGATTCTGCCCTCACCCTGCCATTGCGGCTGGCGCTTGAGCCAGATCAGCTTCCAGTGGAGATTGGAAAGCCGCTCGGCACGGCGTATGACGCCGCTCATGGCACTGGCGGCACTCATACGTTCACCGAGCTGCTCCCGGCTCAGCAGGGAGCCGCCCGTGACCTGGGCACGCAGCTGCTGGTGCACCAGCAGGTCCACGTAACGGCGCAGGGGACTGGTGGTACGCGCGTAGCATTCCAACCCCAGGCCGAAGTGACAATCGGGACTGAGGGCCGCGTTGCTGGGCTTGAACAGACGCCGGTAGGCATAGGCCTCGGCCATGGAGGCCGGCGTTCTGATCTCCTGGGGCTCGGGCTGCACCGCGTAGGGAATGGGAGTATCGTGCTGCGTGGCGTAGCGCGCCGCCGCCTCGCCCGCCATGAGCATGGCGTCGGTGACCATCTGCCGCGCGGCAAGGCGCGGCAGCGCCCGGATCTGCACTTCGCCATCGACCACCTTGACGCTCACCTCGGGCAGATCGATCACCGCTGCATTGCGCAGGTGACGCGCGGCCCGGTAACGTTCGGTGATGGCATGGAGCATCCTGAAGGCATCCTCTTCCAGACGCTGTTCCGCCTGGTCGTAGCTGATGCGGGTGACACGCACCCAGCTGGGGACGATCTCGATCTCTTCCAGTTCCACCTGTTCATTGAGACGAAAACCGAAGGAGAGCGCCGGCGAGATCTCCTTGAGCCCCAGCCCGAGTTCATCGGTGAGCGCAGGCGGCAGCATGGAGATCACCGTCTCGGGAAGATAGAGGTTGGCACCGCGCTCGCGCGCCGCCAGATCCAGGTGGCTGTCGGGCCTGACCAGCGCCGCCACGTCGGCCACGTGGACCCAGATCCGCTCCCCCTCCAGGCTGATGGCGTCATCGGGATCGGTGTTGCCCTCGTCGTCGATGGCCCAGGACTGGAGGTGGGTGAGATCGCGGCGCGGCTCTTCCGGCAGGGGCGGCACGGGCAGCTCCGGCGATTCGAGGATGGCTCCCTGGCGGCGGGGCCAGGGGTTGTATTCCTCGGGCCAGTAACCGGTGCGGATCAGGAGCGCATGCGCCGATTCGGGAGTCTCGGGCAGTTTCAGGGTGGCGAGGATCCGGCTGCGGTTGCCCTGGCCCAGCGCCAGCCGTTCCACCTCGGCCAGGCGCTCGCGGTCGCTGTCGCGCAGTTCGCCCTGTTGCAGGCGCTCGAGAAATTCCGCCTGCTCCCGGGCTTCCCGTTCCTTGCGCTGGCGCTCCTCCTGCAGTGCCCTCACCGCCTCGGCGCTGCGTCCTCGGATATTCTGCAGTCCTCCCTCGAAGTAGAGCCCTTCGTCGAGCAGTCGCCAGGTGGCCCAGGCGGAGGCCGGTGTATAGTCACCGTAGATCAGCTCCGCCAGTTCCGGCAGGGTGGTCTCTTCCCCCTCGAGCAGCTCCCAGGCCTCCTCCAGGTTGCCGGAGGGTTCGGCCAGCTCGGAAAACTCCTTCACCGGCCCCGGGTGGAGCAGCTTGATGTCCTTCTGCCGCACCCGCTTGGTCCGGCCATCCTCGAAACGGATCTCGAACTTGTCCCCCACACCCTCGACGATGGCCGGGCGGATCTTGTACAGCACCAGGCTGCCGGTTTGGATCTTGCTGTCTGACACGAAAGACTCTTGAGGGAACGGGACAAAGGGCGGCTATGATACCCGTTTACGGTAATTTTGGTGCAAACACGAGGGATGGTCCGCCGCGGCCGCGGGCTACAATCCCCGCATT
>JALVEF010000438.1 GCA_027031185.1 Saprospiraceae bacterium | reverse complement strand
CTTGGACCATCAAATCGTAAGTGCGGGGCCGCTAAACCGCTAAACCGCTAAACCGTATCAATAAAAATCCGACCGCTTATCCTTGATCCGCGCCTTCTTCTTCAGGTCATCCATAATCCGGAACTTGGCCTGCGAGGCAAACGAGCCGGTCTCCTGCTGCCGAACCAATTCGAGATTGGGCTTGAAGTTTGGCTTGACCAGATTGAGCGGCTGAACCACAAAGACGCCACCACTGCCCACGACCGGATCAGATACCTCATTGAGCGGTGTATTGAAAATGGCAGCCACGACCTTCGGTTCCTTGCCAATGCCCGGTACAAATCCGCTGGCAAAGGCAATATTGCGCGCCGTGTCCACTTGTACATTAAACTGCGCGGCGATGGCATTCAAATCTTTGGACTTGATCTTGGCGGCAATCATCTCACCTTTTTTCAGATTCAGTACCAAGGGCTTGATCTTGTCCTTGATCACATCCGCATCCGGCAGGCCGGGTTTGAGCTTGGCCTTCAAGCCGACCACCGCCACATGCGACACATAGCCTTGTGGCCCGGTGAAAGTGAATATCTCTTTGTTGACGGTGCCCGGACGCGTGGACTTTTGGAAGGCCCAGCGAATAATCTTCCGGGACGTCTGGTTGGAGCCCAGATTGTCCACGTAGTAGTCGTTTTCTTTGAGCAGGGACGACTCGTAATATTCGAGTTCGGGATCCTTGTCGGCAGCGGCTTTGAGATCTTCCAGGCTGTTGCTGTTGGATGCGATCTGTCTGGCCTTGCTCTCAATACGCTGCTGGGTCTTTTCACTCGGGCGGATCTGTTTGGATATGGTAGCTGTCTTGATACCGGTCTTATTATTGATGAATTTCCGGCCGGTCACTTCCACCAGGTGATAACCAAACTGCGTCGCCACGGTGTACAGCTTGTGGGGTTCCGCCTTGAAGAAAATCAGGTCGTTGAATGGCTTGACCATCCGCCCCGGGGCGGTATAGCCGAGATCACCGCCTTTGAGTTTGGTCGCATCCTGCCCGTATTTGGCGGCCAGATCGGCAAAGCCGGCCTTGCCGGATTCGATGACTTGCCTGAGACTGTCAATGGTCTTGACCGCACGGGCGAAAGATTGCTGGTCATCGGCCTTGATCAAAATGTGGCGCGCCCGGACGGAATCCGGTATCAGCTTACGGTCTATGATCTTGGTGATGGCAAAGCTGCCACTGCGGCGATAAGGCCCGACGACAGTCCCGATCGGCAGCGTCGCCAGGTCTTTGGCAATGCTGCGCGGCTGCTGCTCTTCGGCTGCATAGGCGTCATCCCAGGTGCCGCCGTAGCGCACCACGAAGAGCGAATCATTGGTCGTCTTGGCAAAGTCATCCTTCAGATCGGTCAGCTCCTGCCGGATGGCGGCAGAATCCTGCCCGGTGGGGTTGATGTTGAGCTTGATATAACCCAACTGGACGGTCGGCTCATCGCGCCAGTAAGTGGCCTTATTCTCCTCGATGTAGTGCTTGTAGTCATCAAGGGTCAACTGTACCTGGTCATCGGGGATGGCGGCAAAGGGGATCTTGACGTAGGCCGCGTCGGCCTTTTTGTTTTGGTCTTGCGCCAGCATCTCCGCCATCCATTTGGGCGTATAGGCGGCCTTGCCCACCAAAGCCGCGTACTTGTTTTGCAGGCGGGACTTGATGATCTCCTTTTGCTGAAAGGCCCAAAACTGCTTGTAGTCGTCGCGGAGCTGGCCGGAGATGAGCAGCTGCTTGATCTTGTCCAGTTGCGCCTGGTCCACACGACGCGTCTGGGGGTTGGCCATCCGCTGCTTGATGATATCGCTGTAATACTTGCCGTTTTGGCCAAATTGCAAAATGTCCAACTCCTTGTGCGGGACGCCGAGCCCCACTTCCCTGGCCTTGTCCTCAATGATGGCCTTCTCCACGAAGTACTTCCACACGTAGGCGCGCTGCCCCAAATAGTCGCTGTTGGAATTTTTGTACAGCACACTCTGCGCACGCTCGAAGTCGCGCCAGTCAATACTGTGTCCGTTGACCTTGCCCACCGTGGTGCCGGTCGGCCCGCCGGCTGCCGAACCCATCCTTGAATCCATTATAAACCAGCCGACCATAGCCAGGGCCATCATCACGACGAGCACCCAGTAGTATTTCCGAATCTTTGCAATTGCTGCCATTTGCTGATACTGTTGTGTTTGAGAGACTCCGGACGAGCGGAGAAAAGCGCTGCAAAGGTAATCTTTTTGGCGAAATACTGCCCCGGTTTTTAGGCTTTTCGCACAGCGCGTTGCCCGGGATGTGTACGGATCATCCGCTACTTTGTTTAGTCTCCGCGCTGTCGTGAAAAGGGCAGAGTTTGCGGCCGCTGCGCAGCCGCGAGGTTTGGGCAGCGGCCATAGCCCCTTCTACATGTTCCTGGCTTCGACAAGCGCTTGCCCTGAGCGATGCCCTGAGCTTGTCGAAGGGTTTGTCGAAGGGCAGCCCAAGTGTTCGATATTCTTTCCGTCCCAAAACAAATCACTTTGGGTATAAACCGCTCTTTTTTTGCTCCAAAAATTTTGTATTCCCACTTGTCTGTATTTGTTTTGTGCCCTGAAATCGCCTGCGCATGATCACCAGGCACACAAAATAGGCCGGTGCATCGCGGCGTTCATCTTCAAACCACTTGCAACAATGTCAAATCATACGCTACTCGCTTTTGCATTTATCATCTTTTTGTCTCCGGTGCTCTATGCGCAAGAAAGCACTACGTCCACTACGACCACTACGGTGACCGCCGACCAGGTGTCCTCCCAGCCGTCCACAACCACGACTTCCCGGCCCGTCCGGCGCCGCCCAAAGTGGAACGACGGCCTGTCGCTCAACAGCGGCAGCATCGCCGACCAATTCCGATTTGTCACCACCCGCTCCAACAGCTATCAAAATTACAAGGTCATCAAACGAAGCTGGCTGGACAGTCTCAAGGCCCATGTCTTGGACTCCCTGCGCACCTTCAACAAAAATCTCGCCACGGAGCGCCTGCTCGTCGCCACCCAAAAAGACGAAATCGAAGGCCTAAAAAACAAATTGCAAAAGGCCAATGATGAGATCGCCAAGCTCAAGAAGGACAAGGCCAGTATCTCTTTCCTGGGAGCCAAAATGAACAAAAGTGCCTATTCCGGCCTGGTCTGGACCATCATCGCCGGCCTGCTCGGCGCCCTGGGCTTTTTCATCTACCGCTTCAAGGACAGCAATAAGGTGACCGTCGCCACCCGCAAAGACCTGGAAGAACTCCGCGAAGAGTTTGACGCCTACAAAAAGCGGGCCCTGCAGCGCGAGCAGAAAGTGCGTCGCGAATTGCAGGACTGCCTCAACAAACGCATGGATTCCTGATCGCAATTTGTATTTGCGTTGCGAAGCAGATTAGAACAATCCCCAACTCCCTATTTTTAATTTTTAATTTTTAATTGAATAAGCCGTGCTCATCGTCCTTTCGCCGGCCAAGACACTGCGCAACTTGCAGCCCGCCAATGCGCCAAAACTGACACAGCCCCGCTTCAGGAAGCGCACGGCCGAATTGGTGCGCCTCGTCCGCCAATGGTCCGTTGACGACATCCGCTCCATCATGAAGATCAGCGACCGCCTGGCACGGGAGACCTACGACCGGTTTCGTTATTTTGACGCCGACCGGCCAAATGCCGGCACGCTGGTGGCGGGATTTGCCTTTAGTGGCGCGGCTTATCAGGGATTGCAAATAGAAGACTTTACCCGGGAAGATTTGACTTTTGCACAGGCGCACTTGCGCATCTTGTCCGGCTTGTACGGCGTCCTGAGACCATTGGATAAGATACAGCCTTACCGCCTGGAAATGGGCACGCGCCATGCCTTTGGCGAAGCAAAAAATCTCTATCAATACTGGGGAGCCGAGATCGCACGACTACTCAACCGCGACGCGCGCGAAGCGGGCGCAAACTTACTCATCAACCTGGCCTCCAAAGAGTACTTTAAGTCCATTGATACCCGGGCACTGGGCCTGCCCGTGCTGACGCTGGATTTCCGGGAAGAGCGCAACGGTACTTACAAATCAGTCTCTGTCCATGCCAAAAGGGCACGCGGACTGATGACGCGCTATCTGCTGAAAAATCGCATCACCGATCCGGCGCACATCCGCGGCTTCCTGGATGAAGGCTATACCTACAATGAACAACTATCGGACGACACCTCCTGGATTTTTACGCGCTAACCGAATACGCGGCGGAAGACATGCGCCCGCGAGGCGTCTATCTTGGTGAAGATATTCACAAACGCACTCTTTTCGTTGGCGGGCGCGGGCTTGAAAATCTCCACCAGTTCGTTGGTCTTGGAGTTGACAAAAATCTGTAGGATGAAGGCCTCCCGGTAGTCGGCATATACACGATCTATCTTGCGCAGTGCATCCAGAATTTTGGCCCGCCCGCCGGTGACGTCCTCCGCCATCACATCCAGCCCGAGCCGGTGGTATTCGTACATGGCGTCATGAAACGGCATCGCGCGCGGATCCGTCAGACTCTTCATAATCTGAAAGCGGTTGCGCTTCTTGGAGTCATCTACCCAGCCGTCGGCACTTCGTGGCGCCACATTGACAATGCTCTGCAACTCCTGAAAGAATGGCGTGCCGCCCTTGGGAGCAAATGAGTCGTAATCCAG
Source organism: Saprospiraceae bacterium (assembly GCA_027031185.1). Classification (GTDB taxonomy): domain Bacteria; phylum Bacteroidota; class Bacteroidia; order Chitinophagales; family Saprospiraceae; genus HyVt-613. Next base: position 3,226 of record JALVEF010000438.1, on the reverse strand, counting down.
CCCCAATATGGTATAAACATAAAAGGCGAACGTGTGGCTCAACTCATCCGTGTAGTTGTCACGGACATATTGGATGGGCTGAAATTCCTGATAGGTGAAGGTTAGATCTTTGTCCAGATGAGAAAACAGGACGGTCTCCTGATCCGAGTTGTAAATAGGCCGGAAAGATTTGACGGCCAGTTCGGCTTTGAAACGATTGTTGGACAGCTCTTCCTGGATGGTGAGCTGGAAGTTGCACTTGATGCGCTCATCGTCTTCAAACTGGTCATTGGTCCATTTCTGGCCATTGAGAAACTCGCTGAGGGCTTGCTCCAGCGTCTTGAATACCTTCGGATCCGTATTGCGCAGTTTGGGCGCAATGACCTTGACGGTGGCATTTAACTCTTGTGCCCGGGTGAAAGGCACGGTCAGTAAGAGTAACAAAAAAGAAAAAAGATATCTCATATCTACGGGTCGGATTGTGTCAGGTCTTCGATGGCATCGAAAATGTCGGCGGCGACCTGCTGTTTGTGCTTTAACTGAAATTCCTGTGCTTTATTGTCTTTGAACAGGAAGCGCACTTTGTTGGTGTCATGGTCAAAACCGGCGCCCGGATCCTGCAAGTCGTTGAGGACAATGAAGTCAAAACCCTTGGCCACTAACTTTTTCTTAGCGTTGGCGATGGCGTCGTGTGTCTCCAGGGCAAAGCCGATGAGGAGCTGACCGGATTTTTTGTCCTTGGCCAGGGTGGCGGCGATGTCGGGATTTTTTACCAGTTGGAGCGTGAGCGTGTCCTGTCCCTTTTGCTTTTTGATTTTTTGCGGTGCGGTGACTTCGGGGCGGAAGTCGGCGACGGCGGCAGCCAGGATGGTGATGTCGGCTTGCGGAAAGTATGTTTGGGCGGCCTGTAGCATCTGTTCGGCGGTGGTGACGCGGGTCACGTGCACGGCGGGGTGGTCCATTTTTTGGGACGAGGGGCCGAGGATGAGTTCCACCGTGGCGCCACGGCGGGCGGCTTCGCGCGCCAGGGCGATGCCCATCTTGCCGGAGGAGCGATTGCCGATAAAGCGGACGGGGTCAATGGGCTCATAAGTGGGCCCGGCGGTGATGAGGACCGTCTTCCCCTTGAGACTTTGACGCTTGGCAAAAAAGTCTTCCAGGATGCGGATGAGTTGTTCGGGTTCGGCCATGCGCCCCTGTCCGGTAAGTCCGGAGGCCAGTTCGCCGGTGTCGGGCTGGATGAGATGATGACCGAATTGCACCAGTTTGGCGACATTGTGCCGGGTGGCGGGATGCTGCCACATGTCCAGGTCCATAGCCGGTGCGATGAATACGGGACAGCGGGCGGACAGATAGACGGCTTGCAGCATATTGTCAGCGAGTCCGGCGGCCATTTTGGCGATGGTGTGGGCTGTGGCCGGTGCGATGATCATGGCATCGGCCCACAAGCCCAGGGCGACATGATTGGACCACTCATTGCCTTCTGTCAGGCCGGTGATGACGGGGTTTTTTGAGAGTGTGGACAGGGTCACGGGGCCGACAAAGCTGGTGGCGGCCGGCGTCATGATGACCCGGACTTCGGCGCCTTGCTTGACGAGGAGACGGACGAAAAAAGCCGCCTTGTAGGCGGCAATACTGCCGGTGATACCGAGCAAGATCTTTTTTCCCTGGAGCGAAGCCATCAGCGTGCCGGCATCTTAATAGTTGTCCTTATTGTCCTCCTCTTCGGCGTACTTGTAGGAGAGTTTGTCTTCCAAAAACTCCTCCAGGGCGATGACGGTCGGATTGGGGATGCGCTCGTAAAAGCGGGAGATCTCGATTTGCTCTTTGTTCTCCTGGATTTCTTCGATGGTGTCGTAGGTCTCTTCAAACTCGCGGAGCTTGCGGGTGAGCTCCTCCTTGATTTCCATGTTGAGTTGCTTGGCGCGCTCGCTGACGATCACCAGCGCTTCGTAGATGTTGCCCGTTTTGTTGGCGATACGCTCGACGTCGCGCGGTCTGGCGTAGGGGTTGATGTGTTGGACACGTGCTTTAATATCCATTGTTTTCCAGCGTTTTGATTTTGTTTAACGATTTGGAGCGCATAGAGTTTACCTGTGCCGCATATTTGGACTTGGGAAACTTATGCAAGAACACCTGTGCGTACTCGACGGCTTTCTCGTACCGCTCTTTTTGCTTGCCGATGACACTTTTGTTGGCAAACTCAAAGTTGGCTTTGACGATCAGGAATCGGACGCGCTCCACATCATCGGACTCCGGAAAATCGCGGAGCAAATTCTCAAACGAAATAGTCGCCGCCTGGTATTCGCCCATTTTATAGTACAAGTAGCCTTCTTCAAAGGCCTTGTGCTCCAGTTTTTTGCGCAGCTCTTCGATGAGACGGTTGCATTCTTTGACGCGCTCGCTGTGGGGGTAGGTTTCCACAAACTGCTGAAAGGCGTCAATGGCATCCATCGTGCTGGTCTGATCCAGCCGGTAGTCGGGTGACTGCTTGTACAGTGAGTAGGCCTGCATGTAGTCGGCTTCCTCGCGGTGCACACTGTTGGGAAAGGTGCGGGAGAAGGACTTGAAGTAGTAGTTTGCCAGCAAGTACTGTCCCATGTGAAAGTGCGTATAGGCGTACTTGAAATAGACGTCTTCCGCCTTGACCTTTCCGCGGTAGCTGTTGATCAGCAACTCAAAGAGCATCTGGGCCTTTTCCCACTGTTCGTTTTGATAGTATTCCAAGGCCTTTTTGTAGATGAGCTCCGAATCACCGCTGGTGCGGATTTTTTCGAATTCGGGCTTGCATGCCATCAGCCCGGACAAGAGCGCGAGCAGCAGACCAAAAGCCAAAACTTTATTCATCCATCGTTCGTTTATCGGAGCATACGGTTCCATCCGGGCATTGGAACGGGCAAAGGTACGTTTTATTTTGAACTCATGCCCCGGCGAACGGTGGTTTTCCCCGTAGTCCGGGCGCGGGCCGCTGCATTTCAGTGGGGTCTCGAAGTGGTTGAATCAAACTTGCTCCGCAAGAAATGCGGGGCCAAAGGTTCAAAAGTGGACAGAAGTCTGAAAGGGTTCAACTCCTTCGGAGTTGTGGGACTCCTTTTTTCCGATGCCGCCGGCGCAGCCGCCGGCAATGTTTGTATATCCCCTTCGGGGATAGATCGACATCAAAACAAAAAGGGGCTTCAGCCCCGAAAATAGGCCGGGAAGCGGGCTAAAGCCCCAGAATTTTTTTTGCTTCTCTCCCGTCGGCTGA
>JALVEF010000437.1 GCA_027031185.1 Saprospiraceae bacterium | reverse complement strand
CGCGTGCGCTCAGCGTTCCGGCATGAATGGCTGGCCGATCATGGCCGGAGTGTTCATGAGAGTCAAAGTCCGGTTGCGCGAAATCAACACCAGCGCCACGATGGTGGCGAGATACGGCAGGGCGGTCAGGAACTGTGGCGGCAGGCCATAGCCCGCCGCCTGCGCATACAGCCCCAGGATCCACACCGCCCCGAACAGGTAGGCGCCGGCCAGCACCCGCCACGGCCGCCAGGTGGCGAACACCACCAGCGCCAGCGCGATCCAGCCACGCCCGGCCGTCATGTCCTCCACCCACTGTGGCGTGTAGCTGACCGACAGGTAGGCCCCCGCCAGCCCCGCCATCAGCCCGCCGAACAGGATGGCCAGCGTGCGCACCCGCCGCACCGGGTGGCCCAGCGCGTGCGCCGCGTGGTGGTTGGTGCCCACCGCCCGCAGAATCAGCCCCCAGCGCGTGTGGAACAGCAACCATGCCACCGCCGCCGTCATCAGGAACGAGAAATAGACCAGCACGTCGTGACCGAACAGCACCGGCCCGATGAACGGCAGGTCCGACAGCCCCGGAATGTGCAGCCGCGCCAGCCGCACGCCCGGCTGGCCGACGAACGATTCGCCGATGAGGCCGGACAGGCCCAGCCCGAACAGAGCCAGCGCCAACCCACTGGCCACCTGGTTGGCCGCCAGCACCTGGGTCAGGAACACGAAGGGCAGGGCCACCGCCGCGCCGGCCAGCGCCCCGGCCACGGCCCCCAGCAGGGGGCTGCCCGTGCCCAGCGCCACGGCGAAGGCCACCACCGCGCCAATGGCCATCATGCCCTCCACGCCCAGGTTCAGCACCCCGGCGCGCTCCACCACCAGTTCGCCCACCGCCGCCAGCAGCAGCGGCGTCGAGGCCGCGATGACCGTCAGCAGAAACGCCTCCAACCCGTTCATGCCGCCGCCTCTCCCTTGTCCTTGATCTGCTTCGTGCTTGTCGCGCGGCGCCAGCGGACGCGGTAATGCACCAGCACGTCGGCGCCGAGGATGAGAAACAGCAACATGCCTTGCAGCGCCTGCGCCACCTTCGCCGGCATGTTCAACGCCAGCTGCGCCGATTCCCCGCCCAGGTAGGTCAGGGCCAGCAGGAACGCCGCCGCCAGCACCCCCCACGGCGAAAGCCGTCCCAGCACCGCCACGATGATGGCGGCGAAGCCGTAGCCCGGCGAAATGGACGGTTGCAAATGGCCGATGGCGCCGGCGACCTCGCCGATGCCCGCCAGCCCCGCCAGCGCGCCGGAAATCAGCATCACGTTCATGGTGATGGCGTTGGCGGAAAAACCGCCGAAGCGCGCCGCCCGCGGCGAGGCTCCCTGCACCCGCACCGCGAAGCCGAAGCGCATGTGCGACAGCAACATCCACAGGCCCACGATCGCCAGCAGAGCCAGCACGAACCCCAGGTGCAGTCGCCCGGAGAGAACCGGCAGGACGTGCCAGCCCTCGAACGCCACCGACTTGGGAAAGTTGAAGCCCCTCGGGTCGCGCCACGGCCCGCGCACCAACCAGTCCAGGAACAGTTGCGCCACATAGACCAGCATCAGCGAAGTGAGGATCTCGTTGGTGTTGAAGCGGTTCTTGAGGAAGGCCGGAATCGCCGCCCACGCCGCCCCGCCCAGCGCTCCCAGCGCCAGCATGGCCACCATCGCCAGCGGATCGTTCCAGCCCGGCAGCAGGATGGGAATGGCCGATCCGGCGACGGCCCCCATCACCAGTTGGCCTTCCGCGCCGATGTTCCACACGTTGGCGCGATAGGCCAGCGCCAGCCCGGCTCCGATAAGTAGCAGCGGCGTCGCCTTCACCGCCAGCTCCTCCCACGACCACCACGAAGTCAGCGGTTCGACGAAATAAACGTAAAGCGCGCGCAACGGCGGATGCCCCAGCGCCGCGAACAGCAATGCGCTGAGCACCACCGCCATCGCCAGCGCCAGCAG
>JALVEF010000436.1 GCA_027031185.1 Saprospiraceae bacterium | reverse complement strand
TCTTCCCCAAGGACAATTTCAACGTGCCAACAATTTCAACGTGCCAACAATTTCAACGTGCCAACAATTTCAACGTGCCAACAATTTCAACGTGCCAACAATTTCAACGTGCCAACAATTTCAACGTGCCAACAATTTCAACGTGCTAACAATTTCAACGCGAAGCATTCAACTCATTTTCATTTTTATTTGAATAGCTTTTCTGCCAGAATAGCACAAAAAAAGCGAGCCCTGCCGCCAAATTGTCATTGACTATCAATATTTTACGCCATAATTGCGGGAAAACAGGCGTGGCACCGGAATTGTGCGCATTTCTATAAAAAAAAGGATTATGAACACCAATAACATGACCATAAAGACGCAGGAGGCTGTCCGTATGGCACAGCAGCTTGCTCACGAGCATGGTCAGCAGTCTATTGAGCCGGCACATCTGCTGCTCGGCATCTTGAAGACTGATGACCATGTACCCAATTATCTTTTCAACAAGCTGGGCGTACGTCCCGATGCCGTCGAATCCGGTGTGGCAGGCCTCGTCAACGGCCTGCCTAAAGTGTCAGGCGGAGACCAATACTTTTCGCGGGATACCATCAAGGCTTTTCAGAAGGCCAACGATTATTTGAAGACCTTCGGCGATGAGTTTGTCACCCTGGAGCATCTCCTGCTGGCCATCCTGGCCGGCAGTGACCAGACTGCCAGGTTGATGAAGGATCTCGGTATCAACGAAAAGGAACTTATCGCCGCCATCAAGGAATTGCGCAAAGGCGACCGGGTCACCTCCCAAAACGCCGAAGCCAACTATGACTCGCTCAACAAATACGCCATCAATCTCAACGAACGGGCGCGCACGGGCAAATTGGATCCCGTCATCGGCCGGGAGGAGGAAATCCGCCGCGTCCTGCACATTCTGGCCCGCCGCACCAAAAACAACCCCATGCTGGTGGGTGAGCCCGGTACCGGTAAGACGGCCATCGTCGAAGGCCTGGCTCATCGCATCGTCGCCGGCGACGTGCCGGAAGACCTCCGCCAAAAAGAGATATACAGCCTCGACATGGGCGCCTTGATCGCCGGGGCCAAGTACCAGGGCGAGTTTGAAGAGCGCCTCAAGTCTGTCGTCAATGAAGTCAAAAAGGCCGAAGGCGACATCATCCTGTTTATTGACGAGATTCACACCCTCGTCGGCGCCGGTAAGACGCAAGGCGCTATGGATGCCGCCAATATCCTCAAACCGGCCCTGGCGCGGGGTGAGTTGCGCACCATTGGTGCGACCACCCTCGAAGAGTACCAAAAGTACTTTGAAAAAGACAAGGCCCTGGAGCGGCGATTCCAGAAGGTGATGATTGACGAGCCGTCCGAAGAAGACGCCATCTCCATCTTGCGCGGGCTCAAGGAGCGGTACGAAAACTACCACAAAGTGGGCATCACCGATGATGCTATCGTCGCGGCCGTGCAGTTGTCCAAGCGCTATATTACCGACCGCTTTCTGCCCGACAAGGCCATTGACCTGATTGACGAAGCGGCCGCCAAACTGCGCCTGGAGATGAATTCCATGCCCGAAGAACTGGACGAAGTCGAGCGCAAGATCCGGCAGTTGCAGATCGAGAAGGCGGCCATGAAGCGCGAAAAAGACAAGGAAAAGCTCAAAAAGATCAACGAAGAACTCGCCAATCTCGAAGAGCAATATCAGAGTCTCAAGGCCAAATGGGAAGAAGAGCGCCAGGTCGTTCAGAGCATCCAGGAGCTGAAAGAAGAAATCGAAACGCTCAAACTGGAAGCCCAGCGTGCTGAGCGGGAAGGCGACTTCAACAAGGCAGCCGAAATCCGCTACGGCAAGCTGCCACAAGCACAAGAGCGTCTCAAAGAACTAAACGAAGAGCTCCACAAGATGCAGGAGCGCGGCGACTTACTCGTCAAAGACGAAGTGGAAGCGGAAGATATTGCCGAAGTCATCGCTAAATGGACGGGCATTCCGGTACAGCGCATGTTGCAAAGTGAGCGCGAAAAGCTCCTCCATCTCGAAGATGAACTGCACAAGCGCGTCATCGGCCAGGACGATGCCGTCCGTGCCGTCGCCGATGCCATCCGCCGCAGCCGTACCGGTCTGGCCAACGAGAACCGCCCCATCGGGTCGTTTCTCTTCCTGGGTACAACCGGCGTCGGTAAGACCGAGCTGGCCAAGGCACTGGCCGAGTACCTGTTCAACGATGAGAATATGATGACGCGCATTGACATGTCCGAGTATCAGGAGCGTCATGCCGTCTCGCGTCTCGTCGGGGCGCCTCCGGGCTACGTCGGTTATGACGAAGGTGGCCAACTGACCGAAGCCGTCCGACGCAAGCCCTATTCTGTCGTGCTCCTCGATGAGATCGAAAAGGCACATCCCGATGTCTTCAATATCTTGTTGCAAGTCCTCGAAGACGGGCGATTGACCGACAACAAGGGGCGCGTGGCCAATTTCAAGAACACGATCATCATCATGACGTCCAACATTGGGTCGGATGTCATCCGCGACAACTTCGAGAACATGACGGAAACCAACCGTGATGAAGTCGTCGAAAAGACCAAACAGCAGGTCTTCGACATCCTGAAGCGCTCCGTCCGACCCGAGTTTCTCAACCGCATTGACGAAGTGCTGATGTTCCGTCCTTTGACACAGGACGACATCAAGGAAATTGTCAAACTCCAACTCAATCAAGTAGCCGGGAAGCTGGCCAAACAGGGTATCGAAATGGAGTACACGCCGCAGGCGGTCGAATATCTCGCCAAGAAGGGTTACAACCCCGAATTTGGCGCCCGGCCGGTCAAGCGGGTCATCCAACGCGATGTACTCAACGAACTGTCCAAGGAGATTTTGGAAGGACGGATCCCGCCCAAGTCCAAAATCAAGATCCACAGCCGCGACGGCCGCATCGTGTTTGAAGTGCTTTGATCCTGCCAAAGGGCACAAAAAAGGCGCGCTACCCGCGCCTTTTTTTGTGCCCGTACCGCGGCCGGTGCTTTTAGGTGCTCCAGTTTTTTGCAGTGGGTATCTAAACAGTTACTTTGGCTCATACAAGGTAAACACACGCGAGATATTGAATCCGAAATGAATCCCGCCCTTTGCCCAGTCCTCCGTCGTCTCTGTGAATACACTCGCATCCGACATAGACGTGGAATTGGTGAAGTGAAGCTGAAACACATGCCCGCCCGTCTCTATGTCAAAACCGAGGGAGAGTGATGGGCGGAAATTCCCCGGTACGCGTCCGGCAATTCGTGGAATATATTCGCCGGTCACGGCGACCCATTTTGAAATTTTGACACGTGCGGCCAATCCGAGTAGAAAGACGTCGTTGTCCAGATCGCGTCGCTCGACGAGATTATGATGCACAAGCATGGGCGTCACTTGCAGCGAGGCGGCTTCAGAAAACTTGCGTCCGATGATCAGCTGGTGGGTATAGTCCATGCGCATACTGGGCAACAAGTGTGGTTCTGACGGTGCCAATCGGGCTGTCCAGGCTGCCACGGTGGCCACATAGGCTACGGTCACAGGCATAATGTGTGCGCCTGTGTGCTGGCGCATCAGTTTGTATTTGATGAAGCCGTCATACGTCTTTTTGTACGTGGCGCGCCCGATACCGATGGCCCAGCGGTCGGTGAGTCCAAAGTCAAAGCCCAGGCGCATGGAGGCATTGTCCAGCCCGAAAAGGTCGTAAATGCCGCGATTGAAGGTCCCGAATCGGTGGGAAATCTTGAAGTCCAGCACGCCGGGCGCGGTGTTTTCGAGCGAGTGGAGATTGATGACGCGATTGGTCTTGAAGGCCGCGGTGACATAATTGACTGCCTCGTCTTCACCCAGGGCGGCCAGCAGGTCCTCATCATCCTGGGCCGACAGGCTCAGGCCGGTGAGTAACAAGAAGCAGATAAGCAGGATGTGTGAAATTCTCATTATTGCTGAGTTTGTGGAGGCTAAAAATTCCATCGTGGTATCGGGTCGGCATCGTGAGAAGAGAAGTCGCCTGCCAGAAATTTGTGATGAGCAGCGATGGCGATCATGGCTGCATTGTCGGTACAATAGGCCAGGGGTGGGACGTACACCCGCCGGTTTTCCTTTTGTGCCCACTCGGTGGCTTTTTTGCGCAGGTAGGAGTTGGCGGATACGCCTCCCACAATGGCGATTTGGTCCATATCATAGTCCCGGGCGGCGCGTTGGAGCTTGTGGAGCAGGATGGTGACAATGCGGTGTTGGATGGAGGCGCAGATATCCGGCATATTCTTGGAGATGAAGTCCGGGTCTTCGGCGGTGCGGTCCCGCAAAAAGTACTTGATGGCAGTCTTGATGCCGGAAAAGCTAAAGTCATAGCCGGGGATTTGGGGTTCGGGGAAGTCAAAGACGGGTTGGCCATCGCGCGCCAGGCGGTCAATGGCGGGGCCGGCGGGGTAGTTCAGGCCGAGGAGTTTGCCGCTTTTGTCGAAAGCTTCACCGGCGGCATCGTCCCGTGTCTTGCCGATGATTTCCATATCGAGCGGTCCCCGTACCCGCACGATTTGTGTGTGGCCGCCGGAGACGACGAGGCTGAGGTATGGAAAATCGGGGTGGGGCGTCTGTCCAAAGACGGAAAGCACATGCGCCTGGAGGTGGTTGACCTCAATGAGGGGGATGTCTAGGGCAAGTGCCAGGCCCTTGGCAAAGGACATACCGACCAGCAGGGAGCCGATCAGACCCGGCCCGCGGGTAAAGGCCACGGCATCCAGATCTCGTATGCTGATGCCGGCCTTCCGGATGGCTTCTTGCACGACGGGGACAATGTGATCTTGATGGGCGCGGGAGGCTACTTCCGGCACGATGCCGCCGTATTGGGCATGAACCAACTGGCGTGCCACCACATTGGAGGCGATCCGGCCCCGGTGCCAGACCGCAGCTGCCGTATCATCACATGATGACTCAATCGCCAGAATAGTTTCTGATATTTCGTTTTTTTGCATATCTTGCAGCCTAAATCGGTATTTTGGTGCGGTTGCCGCAAATAAAACGCTTTTCGGCGGCTATTGTGCACGCGTTGAAGGACAATTTGAAGGTTAGTTAATGACAGAGCTTATGTTTTCGAGTAAGCCCAAAGAAAAAAAAGGAGTACAGCCGGTCTCATCCAACGGCACCCAATCGGTATCTGTACTCACGGAAGGGACAGGCATTGAGGGCAATTTGAACACCGGTCACGATTTGCGGCTGGAGGGAAAGATTGCCGGCCAGGTACGGGTCTCCGGCAAAGTGGTCTTGGGGCCTTCTGGCACGATCGAAGGGGAGTTGCACGCCAATGAAGCGGTCATTCACGGGCGCGTCAAGGGCAATTTGTTTGTCAAAGGTCTGTTGCACCTGGCCAAATCGGCGGTCATCGAGGGCGATATCACGGCCAGCCAATTTTCGGTAGAGGAAGGCGCCGTGTATATCGGCAAATGCCAGATAGGCGGGGCAAACAGCCGGCCGAAGGAATAAAAAAGTGCACCGGCGGGCGCTTGTATCCGCAAAAATGTAGTAATATTGTGCCACAGTCCGGCTCGGACCGCGCATTTGGGCCCGGCGGGCCGGTTTGTCAGAGCAGGAAAGCGGCTATCGCCGCAGCAAAATTGAAGAGTGTATGAGAGTCGTTATTCATTTGATTCTTGCCCTGGTTGCTGCGGGGCTGGTGTTTGCTATTTACGGGACGATTCGTGAGCCCATCCGCTTCCGTAAGGAGTACAGAATCCGGAAACAGGCCGTCGTCGAAAAGCTCAAGGATATACGTACCGCCGAGAAGCTCTACCGGGGGATTACAGATACCTTTGCGGGCTCGTTTGACGACCTGAAACGGGTGCTCTCCACGGAAAAGTTTAGAATCTTACAAGTGATCGGCGACCGCGATGCGCTGGATGCCGGTGAAGTGAAATACGACACCCTCTACGTATCTGCCGTGGATTCCCTCAAATCGCTTGGATTGAGTCTGGAAGGCATTGAGAAAGTGCCCTATTCCGGGGGAAAAGTATTTGATGTGTATGCCGGTAAGGTCAACCAGCAGGGGATTGAGGTACCCGTGGTGGAGGTATCCACTACATACAAAGACTTTATGGGTGAGTACGGGAAGAAAACCTACAAGAAATACGACCCAAATTATGATCCGGATGCCAGGCTAAAGTTCGGTAGCCGGACGAAGTTGAATCTGTCAGGCAACTGGGAATGACACCCGTCCATGTAATCGAGCCGGATTTTTTACCCAGAGATAGTATCAAGTACAGGCTACTGTTGCTGTTGAGCAAGAGTAGCCTGTCTTTTGCAGTGACCAGCCCGCTGGGGCGGCTTTTGGTCTTGTCCCGGTTGCCCATCGCTCAGGGGGCCGACCGCAATGCTTACCTGAACCAAGTGCGCAAGTGGCTGCAAAATCAGCAGATACTGCATCGGCCCTATAAAGACACCGTGATAGCGCTCGATTTGAAGGCTCCCACATTGCTGCCCGGCACCGGCCATTCACAAGATGACTTACAGCATGCCGCCTCGCTCCTGTTCCCGGCGGACGACAGTGAAGTATTGGGCGTCAGCGAAGATGACCAGCTCAATATTTCATTTCTGTATCCGGTGCATGATGAGCTCTACCGCCTTCTCCAAAACTTCTTTCCCAAGGCAGTCATTCTTCACAATGCGGTAAGCCGGGTACGCAATGCGTTTTTGTATTCGGCCCATACGCCCCGGAATCTGGTGAGTTTTCATATCAGCCTGCCTTTTTTTTCCGCGGTCGTATTTCACAAAGGGCGGCTCAAGTTTTATAATCAATATGCGTGTGAAAGTCCCAACGATCTGGTCTATTATGCCATGTTGGTGACCAACAAACTGCGGCTGAAAGCCGAATCCGCTCAGTTTATCCTTTCCGGGCAGATCGCGCATGACTCGGAATATGTGCGCCAGTTGCAGCGGTATATACCGGGCATTGAGCGGACTGATACCAAAGCGTGGGTTACATTTAGTGATCAATCCATCCGGTGGGCGGCCTATTTTACGGACCTTTTTTCCCTGTTGTTATGCGCATAATCACCGGCAAATTCAGGGGGCGCAAGCTCCGCACCCCATCGGGCAAGTGGCCGGTACGCCCCACCACGGACCGGGCCAAAGAAGGTCTGTACAATGTTTTGGCCCATCGCTTTGATTTGGAGGAAGTGTCCTTTTTGGATTTGTTTGGCGGTACCGGTAGCATCAGTATCGAAGCCGTGTCCCGCGGCTGTGAGGATGTGACCTATGTGGACAGTTTTGGGCCATCAGCCAGATGGATAGCAGATACGGCCAGGGAATGGCAGATCACCGACGCCTTGACCGTCATACGAGCAGATGTCTTCCGCTTTATCCAAACTGCCGGACGAAAATATGACCTGATATTTGCGGATCCGCCCTATGATCACCCCCGGATAGACCAGTTGCCCGCGCTTATCAAGGCCTCCGGGCTGCTCAAGGCCGATGGGTGGTTCATCCTGGAACACGACCAGCGCCATCACTTTGAGCCGTTTGAGGACTGTTTTATGGTCAAGCGCTACGGAAAAACCTATTTTAGTTTTTTCCACTGATACACTCCTAGCGATTTGTTTTGGGACGATTGATCGAACACTTGGGCTGCGTTTCGACAGGCTCAACGGACAAGCTTGTCGAAGCCCCGATTTGAGATTTAAGAAGGAATCCCTGAGCTAGTCGAACCGTGGTCACTGTGGTCACTGAGCTCGTCGAAGTGAGCGCTGCCCTGAGCTTGCCCTGAGCGCTGCCCTGAGCCTGTCAAAGGGCTTGTCGAAGGGCCTGTCGAAGTGCCCACTTCTAAATTCTTCATTCGCTAACCTGTACTGAGCCCGTCGAAGTATCGGTGTTTGATATTCAATCGTCCCAAACCTGTTCGTATTGAGCATACAACCTGCCGGACGGGGATACGCCATGTTCC
>JALVEF010000435.1 GCA_027031185.1 Saprospiraceae bacterium | reverse complement strand
CGCTTCAACAGGAACAAAAATGCCTATTTTATCCCTAAAAACAGGAGCACCTAAACAGTTACTCAGGATTTTGGCTTTGGTCCATCCGCATAGGCCTTTTGGCAAGATGAGCGCTATATCACTCCGCTTTGATGGGCAAGTAAGTGCGGGACGGTATAGCGGTTTAACGGTCCCGCACTTACTTGCTTTGTCTGGTTTTGGCTTTGCCCCTTTCCCCATACGCTTTTTGCAGGATGAGCGCCATATCGCTCCGCTTCATTGGACAAGTAAGTGCGGGTAAATTCTTCGGTTCTTCGGTTCTTCGATTGATCAAAAATTCAGACAGAAGAAAATTTGGTTTACTCTCATGCAGGGTGTTTTTTGGAGTGGACTCACGGTTAGGAGCAGCCACCCATAAAAGCACCCGCACGGGGGGGCCGTGCGGGTGCGGAGAAAACAATGTTCATGGGAAGGTAAATCATCCCTTGTCCACGCCGCCATCGAGGCGGTCCTGAAGTTCCTTGAGCTCGTCCCACTTTCCTTCGACGCAGAGCTGTGCTTGCCGGGGCCAGGTGGACGGGTTGTGCATTTGATATCTTGGGCCGGCCTCGGCGAGGATTTTTTGGATATCCTCGACGTTGGCGTCGGCGAGTTTTTGCCAGGTGTCAATGCCGGCGTTGATGAGCAACTCGGCAATCTTGGGGCCGATGCCTTCGACTACCTTCAGGTCGTCTTGTTTGATACCTTTAGGCAGTGAAGCGGCCGGCGCTTCTGCCGGAGCCGGTTCTTTGACGTCGGGTGCTGCGGCGGCTACGGGTTTTTCTTCGACGACTTTGGGCGTTTTTTGCTTTTTGGGCTTGGGCTTGGCGTCGAGTTTTTCTTCAACAGCGTCAAGTGGAATGACATTGACGAAGGTGCGGCCCAGGCGGCGCTTTCTAAACTGGACGGTGCCGTCCACCAGGGCGTAGAGGGTATGGTCTTTGCCCATGCCGACGTTGAGCCCGGGATGGAACTTGGTGCCGCGCTGGCGGACGATGATATTTCCGGCGATGGCTACCTGACCGCCGAAGAGCTTGACGCCGAGCCGCCGGCCGGCGCTGTCGCGCCCGTTGTCCGTACTACTGGCTGCTTTTTTATGTGCCATGGCTAATAGTTTTGGTCTGAACAATCAGGCGGTGATCGCCTCGATTTGGATTTGGGTCAAGGGTTGGCGGTGACCTTTCTTGACTTTATAGCCCTTGCGGCGCTTTTTCTTGAAGACGATTTTCTTGTCGTCTTTCAGATGTCGCAGGACTTTGGCTTTGACAGTGGCGCCGGCTACGACCGGTGTGCCGACCGTCACGTTGGTAGCGTCGGCGATCATCAGGACCTCGTCAAAGGTGACGTCGGCGCCTTCTTCATGTGGAAGCCGGTGGACAAAGACCTTGCGGCCTTTCTCAACTTTGAACTGGAAACCGGCAATCTTCACAATTGCAAACATTTCTCGGATTTTTCTCGTCTTTCACGAATCGAGCGGCAAAGGTAATTGTTTTACGGTTAATTCTCAAATGGGATCGTTTTTTTTGCCTAATTTGAATGGTTCCACTATACATATTGCGGCGGGATGTCGTTTGAGTTAGTGTTTTTGGTAACTGTTTTTTACCGAAAACTTTACCTTTACAAACATTTTAAGTTTATCACTATGCGAAAGCTCGGCTGGCTGGTTTTTCTTTGGTTATGGCTGCCCCGGTTGCTGCCGGCCCAAATGGTCGTCAACGGGGATACATTGTACGGCAATGAATGGATCAACTATCAGCAGACGTATTACAAGATTAGTGTCGCTGATGACGGATTCTATCGCCTGACCGGTCAGATGCTGCAGGCCGCCGGCGTGCCGGTCGGACAGATAGATGCCGGTGCGTGGCGGTTGTACCATCTGGGGCGGGAGGTGCCGCTGTATGTGAGCACGACGGGGACCTTGGCTGATACCGACTATGTGGGCTTTGTCGGGCGG
>JALVEF010000434.1 GCA_027031185.1 Saprospiraceae bacterium | reverse complement strand
CACCATCAAAGGCACAAACTATTCCTTATGTTTTCCACTGACGCCTATACCCGGAACACCACTACCGGCCGCTACCGGCCATCCGGATCATAAACCGTAGCGACCATTACAGCCTCCCCGACACGGCTTCGCCTTCGTTGAGTCGCAGCGCTACCCACCGTGGAAGACGATTTCGCATGACGCAAATATACCAATCCGGCATCAGGCGCACAAAAACATATATGATTTTTCCACCAACCAAGATCATCGAAACCCGCTCCCCCCTGCATACGTCCAAATCGTCCGTAGCGATGTAGCCGCGCCCGCGCCTACATCGCTACGGCTACCGTCTCCCGCAAGAACGCACCTCCGGAGACAAGACGCTTGCACTTACCTGCCGAACCGGGACACCGTAAAGGTAAGCCCGGGACCGTTGACCCTTGGCCGTTTACCGTTTACCATATAAAATACAACGCCTATTTTTAGGTTATACACCAAGCAATAAGAAAATGGGCGCCTTCCGTCTAAACATATTGATACTGCTAAGCCTGTGGATGGCGGGCACCGCCCTGCACGCCCAAGACACCACCCTGTCCAACCTGCAGACCCGCCTCATCCCCCGTGTGCCGGATACGATCTGCACCGACAGCCTCTTATATCCTCCTTCCATCCTCTTTTTGACACCCGGAGGAGATACATTGCGGGACGTGGCCTTTGACATATCAGGAAATTGCATTTTTTTGAAAAGTTTGCCGCAGGTGCCCCTGCGGCTTGTGTATCGCGTCTTACCCCTGGATCGCAAACGGCACTACCAATGGTACAGCGACCGCCCGGCTCACACCATTCCGCAGGATGACATCGCCCTGGTCCTGCCCAGGGAAGAAGGGCCCGGCCTCCTGCCGGCACGCCGCCAACTGGACTATCGCGGCAGTTTTACGCGAGGCCTGAGTATCGGCAATGCACAAAGCCCTGTCCTGCATTCCGGATTCAACCTCCAACTGTCCGGCAATCTCGCCCGGGACTTGCGCGTACAGGCCGCCATTACGGACGAGAACATCCCCCTCCAGCCCGAAGGCAATACCCAAAACCTGAATGAATTTGACAAGATCTATATCCGCCTGATCAAAGGAGCTTCCACCCTCACCGCCGGCGATTACGAGCTCCAATCCGAAGCTTCCTACTTCCTCCAATATGTCAAAAAACTCCAAGGCCTCACCGTCCAATCCTCCATAAACCTCCCCGACAGCAACCAAATGTCTGTCCGGGGAGCCATCGCTATTCCCAAAGGGCGCTTCGCCCGCAACCACATCCGGGCCATTGAAGGCAACCAGGGACCATACAGCCTCCGCGGCAACCACGGCGAACGCTTTCTCATCATCCAGGCCGCCTCCGAACGCGTCTATCTCGATGGGCATCTCCTCCGCCGGGGACTGGACGACGACTACGTCATAGACTACAATCGCGGCACCATTACCTTTACGCCCAACCACCTCATCACCAAAGACAGCCGCATCATCGTCGAATTTGAATACGCCGACCGCCGCTTTCAAAGCAAGTTTGCCGCCGCCGATGCCAGCTGGCAGCACCGTCGTTGGCAACTGGGACTGCACGTCGCTTCCACCGGGGACAGCAAATTCACGGCGGGCGCCCGTGAACTCTCGCCTGATATCAAACAGGCCCTGGCCAACGCCGGCGACCAATGGGACCAAGTCTTTGTTCCGGGTATTGATACAGCCGATGCCAAAGACCCGGCCGCCATCACCTATGAATTGATAGATACCCTCGGATACCACCAGGTATTGCGCTATTCGACTGACAAGACCAAGCCGCTGTTCACCGCCCACTTTTCGGAAGTCGGCCTCCACAAGGGCGACTACATCATCGCCCGCGCGGCCGCCAACGGCCGCGTCTATGAGTGGGTCGCCCCCGTCAACGGTATTCCCCAGGGCCGGTATGCGCCCGTCATCCCCCTCGTCGCTCCCCAATCCCACCGGAT
>JALVEF010000433.1 GCA_027031185.1 Saprospiraceae bacterium | reverse complement strand
ACTTGCGTAGTTACTAAATAGACAACCTTTAACCAAAATATAAAAATAGGTTTCGTTATGATAAATCTTATTTTTTTTTTGCTAAAAGATGTGTCATAACGAAAGCCTCTTAAAACTTATACATTCCGCTTAATGATATCTGATTTCCTTCTGTTTGTTTGTCATCTTTACCGGAGATCAATTTACTGTTTAAATATTCGATGCTCAATCCCATAGGACCGACTGAATATTTAACAGAAAAACTCATTAAATTATGTTTTGTTCGCGGATTTTCAAATGCGGCTAAAGCCTGTTCTTTATCAATATTTTCATATCCGTAAAAACCATAAACTCCCCAGTTTTTAGTAATATCATAACCTAATTGTATCCAGCCTCCCATAGAACTAAGATCCGTGTTTCCCGGCTGAACTTGTACCATAGCGCCTAATTGTTGCCCTATATTCTTTCCATAGTAACCATTCCCCTGAAGCAAAATACCTTTGGTTTTTATTTTACCACCTATTTCAAATGCAACTCCATCCAGATACATATTATCTTCAGATGTACAGCTTAAAAGATTTTTGCGATCATAGTGAGCAACCATATAAAGCGACCATATTTTGGACATTAAATTCAATTTTGTTTCTAATTGAGGGAAACCAAAATTACCTGCAGTTCCATAATTATTCAAATTCTCAGGCCCTCCCCATGCACCGTTGAATATAGCAGCATCCAACCTTATCTTGATTGCAGAATCTTCATCATTCAGCCCAAAATATGAATATATCCCCGGAAATCTCCATCCGATAAATCCTGCACTTCCATATCCTAACGGAAAAGCAACATGAGTAAGAGAAACAGGTACTGTTCCAAACATCGGTGTCCATGCCTGACCAAACCTTATTCTCACTCTATCCCTTACAAAGTCCATATAAGCTAAACGCAATCTGAATAATGGTTGCTGTTCAGATACAACTGATGTACCATTATAACCACCGAACAAATCTATTTCCATTACTCCCCCCATTTTCCACTTTTTGATCAGATCGGGTCCATTAAAAACAAAAGTCATTCTGGTATTTCTTATATCAAATCCTTTGATCCATTTACCTGAAGTAAAATCAGAATTTACCCACTCGGCATTTTGCCCATTAGAAAATTTAAAATTTTGATCCTGCATAAAAGCAGTTGCGGAAATAAAACCTTTGATTTTTATTGTTTCATCACCGCCTGGAATAACATTTTGAGTGTATACAGATGCAGTTAATAACATAACAGTAAAAAAAGCCAGAATCTTTTTCATGATAATTTATTTAGTGAAAAAATAATTTATTGCTACAAATATAAACTTCCTTAATAGATCTGTTGCTTTTTTAATGTCAGGTTCAATTCAATTTAGATTTGTCATAAATTGATAAAAAACATTCATTTAAAATCAATATAAATAAAAGGTAACTACTCAGGTAGAATCATTTTGATTGAAAAAATCTCTTTTTTTGTCATATGTCAGCTATTTTTTTTGACGTAGCTCCACTATGCCTTCAAAAAATAAGCTTCATCTGACAAAAAAAATAGTTTTTTTTCACTTCAAAAGCACCCTACCTGAATAGTTACAATTAAAGTTGAAAAATTCCGGAAATTTTATTATCTTTGACAAAAAATATTATGATCCAAAACTACGAATTATTCAATCCTGCCAGACTTATTTTCGGAGAGAACAGAATAGAAGAACTCGGCAATTATTTACCTCAAAATGCTCACATACTGCTTTTATATGGTCAGGGAAGTATTAAGAAAAACGGTATTTATAATAAGGTTAAAAACATCCTGAATGCATATAAACATATTGAATTTGGAGGAATTGCACCAAACCCTACTTATGAAACATTGATGAAAGCAGTTAATCTTGGAAAAAAAGAGAAGATAGATTTTATATTGGCTGTTGGCGGAGGATCCGTTATTGACGGAGCAAAATTCGTGGCAGCAGCAATCCCATTTGAT
>JALVEF010000432.1 GCA_027031185.1 Saprospiraceae bacterium | reverse complement strand
GTGGCTCCCGATGGTCTTGGTCAGATACAGCTGGTTGCGGGCGTCAAAGAGCTGGAGGGTGACCGGATATTTGTCCGGCAGTTCATTGTCTTGGCGGAGTATCAGGTTGAGATAGATGCTGTCTCCAGGACGATACACACCGCGGTCGCTGTACACAAAAGCTTTGCTGTTTTTTTGCACTACTTCGCCTTCGACATCAAAGCGGGATACAAAGAGGCTGCCTCCCGGAGCGAGGCGCAGGTATCCCAGTTTGTCGCCTGCCTGGGCTTTGACGAAGTAGGCAGGGCGGACCAGTTCGGTATTGACGATCCCCCGGGCGTCGGTCGTGGCCTTGGTGATGAGTTGTTGCTGGAAGTCGTAAAAACTGACGTCCACATTGCGGAGGGGGCGGGTATCATTGATGTCGTTGACGGCGACGAAGATATGGCGGCCTTTGTCGGTGGTCTTGGCGATGATGCCCAGGTCGGACAGATAAAGATTGCGGGCGATGAAGTGGTCCTGATTGTAGTATTCGCGGAAGCAGGGATCATCCCGCAGGCTCCAGTCGTAGTCTTCAAAATACCCGGCATAGCCGTAGTAGTCTCCGAGGATGCTATTGCCGAAATCCTGGTCTTCGGAGGATGGCAGCGGTGCGATGTAATCATCCGCAAAGGCTTGTTGGACGTCAGGGGCGCGCCCTTCCGGCGCGCAGGGATAGGTGCTGTATGCCGGCCGGAAGGCGATGCGTACTTGATAAATGGCCTTGGGATCGCGATCTACAATTTTGGATAAGTCCAGCGCATAGTGTGTCCATTGGTTGTAGTCGGCTTCGGGATTCAGATTGGACAGGGCGACCTTTTGGCGGTAGATGATGCGCCCGACGTGCTTGAGTTCGGTGTCGCCGTCCAACTCATTCTTTTGCAAGAACTGCAAGATGTTGGATGTGAATATTTTGAATATCTCCACGTCCACATACTTGAGAGACACGGCCTCAAAGGGGAAAAGGGCCTTGGATGCCTTTCTGGGGACGATGACGCCGTTGCCGACGAGGCGAAGCATCGGGCCTTCGGGATTGAAGGTCAGGGTACCAGTATAGTCTTCGCCAAGAGGCGTGTCGTCCTTGTTTTTTATGCCTTTGTGGACGGTGACGGTATGTGGGCCGGGATTGATGTGCTCGACCTGGACGTGTATCCGGTTTCCTTCGACCCAGGAGTTGATGGCACCGCCATAGCCGGAGATGGCAATAAGGCCGTTGAGATATTGCTGCTTTTTCAGTGCATTGGAGAAATAGATGGAGAAGTTGGATCGCTTGCCTTTGTCCACGGTCATGTTAACCACGCGGAAGCTGCCGGTACCGGGGATGTCCATGGTTTGTTGGAGCTTGTCCACACCGAGATCACGGCCATTCCAGGTGACTTCTACCCTGTATGTTTTCGTTTTTGCGGGCAGGCCTTGGATAAGGAAATTGTGTACGGTGCCTTGATGCTGCCACTTGATGGTGGGCTTACCGGCTCCTTTGACGGTGAGCGCCTGCTCGATGCGCTTGAAGTCCTTGGTCAGCAGGTCGGTGGTTTGGAGTATCCCCCGGAGAGTAAAATGGTCGTCCGCTTCCTCCTGCATAAAAGGCGGGTCCATTTCCAGCGCAGCCTTTAGAGGTAAAGTGGAGAAGGAAAATTCGACCTTTTGCAGGGATGAGGGGACATCCCGGATGAGCTTGCCCGGCCGGACAGTGACGAAAAATTGTTTGCCGGCGGGCCACCAGTCATCGGGTTGGAAGGCGAGTGTGTAGGCATCTTTCCAGTACAAGCGCCCTTTGGTTTTGGGGCTGATCGTTATCAATTCCGGGTCGGCCGGCGCGCCGGGTTGCAATCCGTGTGGGGCAACAAAACGCACTAAAACCGCCTTGTCTCTCGGTAGTACGCCGCTGGTGTAGCCGGTGATGTATTGGCTCAACGCCAATACATCGTCGGAGGACAGTGATTGGGCTTTGTGATGACGGCAA
>JALVEF010000431.1 GCA_027031185.1 Saprospiraceae bacterium | reverse complement strand
CGGGGATTGATGATGACCTCGTGTGCAAAACCGGATGCCGGTTCATGAAACGCAGCACGGACGCGACAGAAATCGGAGACGGCAACGGGATGAAAACGGGACTCCCACTCGGCATTCCAGTTGGCCGGCCGGATGCGACGGATGGAATATTCGAAAAACACTGTCCGGCGCAAGCCGGCAATCTTTTCTTCTACTTGCGCCAGGTCGGCATCGGGCGCCAGGTAGCCGGAGAAGCCCGCATCGGTAAATTCAAAGGCTTCGAATATGTCCAGCAACAGGGCGTTGAGCAGGTCGCGTTTGTCGCCGGATACCGTGAAGTCAAAGGCGTAGTACATGTTGTTGTTCAGTTGTTCCCCGCACTAACTTGCTTTGCTTGATTTTGGCTTTGGTCCTTCCGCTTAGGCTTTTTGCTTGATGAGTGTTATTTGCCACGCATCTGTGGGCAAGTAAGTGACGGTATAGCGGTATAGCGGTGTAGCGGTGTAACGGTGCGTTTTGACAAGCTCAACAACCGTAGCGGTCCCGCACTTATGTTGTGCTGGATTTTGATTTTTGTCTTTCCGCATAGGCTTTTTGCTTGATGAGTGTTAGTTGCCACGCATCTTTGGGCAAGTAAGTGCGGGACAAAAACTCCGGCCGATTAATAGGTTAATAACTCTTGGCTTTTTGTCGGTGGCGGGACCACAGCCACCAGGTGCCGATGATGCCGCCCGCCATCATCAGGACGGCGATGAACTGGGCCTGGGTGAAGTCCAAACCGAAATAGTGGTAGCGGATGTTGACGCGGATTTTTTCGATAAAGAAACGCTCCAAGCCGTCCAAAAACATAAAAATGAAAAAGAGCGTGCCGGGGATGCGGAGGCGCTTGCGCAAGGCCCACAAGATGAGAAAGATGAGGACGGCCAGTGTCGTCTCATAGACGGGTGTGGGAAAGACGCCCACGGGCAATTGTCGGCAATAAGTCCAGGTGCAACCGTCTATGGGGACGCCTTCGTTGGCGATGTTGTGGGGATAGTGCTGGGCCCACAGGATGTCGGGCAGCCAGGCGGGTTTGTGGTAGGCATATTCGACGCCGGCTTCGGTGGTGCCTTTGACGGGGATGCCCCAGTCCCCGTCGCCGGAGAGTTGGCAGCCGATGCGGCCCACGCCGTAAGCCAGGATGAGGGCGGGGGCCACGGCGTCCATGGCGTGGAGGATGGAGATACCCGGAAAGTGCTTGCGCAGGTACCACACGACGGCGATGAAGCCGAATATCAGACCGCCGTAAATAGCCAGGCCGCTGCCGGAAAAGAAGACACCGACGGGGTCTTTGAAAAAGGCGTCCAGGTGTTCGATCAGGTCAAAGATCTTGGCGCCGAGGATGCCGGAGAAGGCGGCGATCATCGCGATTTCGGCGATCTTGTCGTGGGGATATACTTTGATTTTCTTGCGCACCGGTACGTCCGTCTTGTGACGCTGCCCGTCCCAATAGCGCCACAGGGCAAAGAGGGCCGCCAGAAGGAGGCCGATGGCCCAGTTGCCTTTGGTGGAGAAGATGGCGGCGGCAGGATCTTGGCGGAAGTCGGCGAAATGGCGGATCGCATAGGGGATTTTGGCGCCGAGGAGGAGCCCGAACAAGGCCTGGCCGAACAGTTCGCCGGGCGTGGCGGGCAGGCCGCTCACCTCTACCACGGTAGTGGGTTTGAAGATGCCTTCACGGGCCTTGCGCCTGAGTTCGATGCGGAAGAGCCAGGCGCCCACGCCGACAGCAGTGGCGAGGAAAAAACCGAAGGTCTTGAAAACAGAGGCCCAGTTGTCCGGTCGGGTGCCAAACAGGTCGTGCAGGATGTATGAGAAGTCCGGGTACATCAGTATGATTTGACAAATAACGTAACTGTTTAGGTACCCGCTGTTTTTGCGCTAAAATGGCCTTTTTGCCCCTGTTTTTGCAAAAATTTTCTCACGTAGCGCTGCTACGCATCAAAAATTTTCGCTTCAACAGGAACAAAAATGCCTA
>JALVEF010000430.1 GCA_027031185.1 Saprospiraceae bacterium | reverse complement strand
ACTTCGACCTTGAACAAATTTGCTCGCAACTAATTCTCGCAACCGATTCGCTCTGTACATTAAATTTTTGATGCGTAGCAGCGCTACGTGAGAAAATTTTTGCAAAAACAGGGGCAAAAAGACCATTTTAGCGCAAAAACAGCGGGTACCTAAACAGTTACAATAAAAGAAGCGTTGCAGCCCTTCCGGGCTGCAACGCTTCTTTTTGCAGTTCACTATGGCTTAACGCCGTCTCTTACGCTTTTTAGCCTTAAAACGTTTACCACCCGAATCATCATTGCCTGCAGCAGAACCCGTGCGGGTCATAGCACAGCGGAATCCGAGTGTACGATCGGCATGGTTTTCATCACGGAACCGGCGGGTACCCGGTGAAAGCCAATAGGCACGATCTGCCCAGGAACCACCCTTGATGACGCGGACGTGATCGGATATCAAGGTGGAAATACCCGTGTTGTATTGGACCTCGGACTCTTTGTCCCCATCCAGGTAGTTGAGCACGTTGCCACGCTTGTAGTTTTCACGCGAGGCCGCTTCATCAGCAGTGACCTCCACATATCTCAAACGCCCCAAGCTGTCTTTTTCGACCGGTTTGCCGTCCTCGTCCAGCTCAATATCCATAAACACGTTGCCGCGGTAGGGATTGAGCTCTTGACCTTCTTCATCCTGCAAGGTCAGGGTAGTCATCGGACGATAGACGTCAGCCGTCCATTCGGAAACGTTGCCAGCCATATTGTACAGACCAAAGTCGTTGGGCATAAAGGTGCGGACAGGAGCCGGAATATTGGCGGCATCATTGAGATTGCCCGCTACACCCATGTAGTCCCCGTGGCCGCGCTTGAAGTTGGCCAGCATGGTGCCGTGGTAGCGGTCCCGGCGCTGATAGCGGACGGTATGGCCATCCCAGGGATAGACCCGGCGATCGGAGATATTTTCGTCCTTTTCGGAAGTCAGGTTGCCCACGAGTGCCAGCGCGGCATATTCCCATTCGGCCTCAGTCGGCAGACGGTATTCGGGCAGCAAGATACCATCCTCAAAGCGGACCGGGCGCTCGCCGCCTGTTTTCAAATCTTTGAGATTCTTGCGTACATCGCCCTGATATTGGCCGGCAAGGTACGCCTCTGTGTTAAAGTTGTCGGCATCTTTTTGATCCGGATTGGGATTCAGAATGCCTCGCTTGATCAGGATGGCCTCATTGACGCGGTCGGTACGCCATTTGGCATACTGCGTAGCTTGCTTCCAGTTGACACCGACCACCGGATACTCGTCAAAGGACGGATGGCGAAAATAAGTACGCACCAACGGTTCATTGTAGGCCAGCTCCTCCCGCCAAACCAATGTATCGGGCAGAGCAGCCTTCACTACCTCGGGATAGGTCTCTCCAAACACACGCGACAACCAGTAGATATACTCGCGGTAATCTATGTTGCGCACTTCCGTCTCATCCATATAGAAAGAAGAGACCGTAACACGACGCGGCACATTGTTCCAATCAAACATCACATCTTGCTCGGTCTGCCCCATCAGGAACGTCCCGCCCTGGATCAACACGAGATTCGGACCGGTCTCTTGTCCTTCGTAGTCTCTTTTTTCGAAACCGCCCCATTTTTGATCGTTGTACTTCCATCCTGTCGTTTGGGAGACCTCCTTCTTCTTACAGGAAGTCAACAACAGGCCGGAGGCCATTACCAGCAAAAAGCTGAGCTTAAGCAGATTCTTCATTGATGCGTTTTTTATGAACTGCAAATAGTAACTGTTTAGGTGCTCCTGTTTTTAGGCAGAAAATAGGCGTTTTAGCACAAAAACAACGGGGACCTAAACAGTCACTGCAAATATAGTAACTATTTTAGGTGCCCCTGTTTTTAGGCAGAAAATAGGATTTTTTGTTCCTGTTTTTGCAAAAATTTTCAATGCGTAGCAGCGTTGCATGAGAAAATTTTTGCAAAAACAGCGGCAAAAAGAGCATTTTCTGGCAAAAACATGTGGATACCTAAACAGTTACCAAATATA
>JALVEF010000429.1 GCA_027031185.1 Saprospiraceae bacterium | reverse complement strand
TTGGGACAATTTTACGCTGACAGACCTGGCCGCCGGCAATCCGGCTGCGGGCGTTAAAGGGGCCGGGGTGAAGGCGGTTCGCGGGGGACTGCCGGAGTCGTTTGCACTGGTCTGGACGTATGATGCCTGGCGTTCGGTGTATGACTATTACAAGGCTGCCGGTGTAGAAGACAATACGCTGTTTGTCGGCTACGCCCATCCCGACCATCGCGATACGGTGGACTATTGTCCGGGCGATCCGGTCAAGACGCAAATGTTTCTCAATCTGTATGAGCCGATTTGGGATGACGGCCAGCACGGTACGCCGGTCAACGAGCACAATTATTTCGCCTACTATGTCTATACTTTGGCGCAAAAGTTTGGCGATGACGTCCGCTTTTGGGAAGTGTGGAATGAGCCGGGTTTTGACTTGTCCGGTTACAAGAGCTGGCTGCAGCCCGGACAGCCGGGCAACTGGTGGGAAAATGACCCGGATCCTTGTGATATTATCATCCGCGCGCCCGTGCAGCACTTTATCCGCTGCCTGCGGATCACCTATGAAGTGGTGAAGTCCGTGCGGCCCGATGACTATGTCGTGCTGGCCGGTGTGGGCAACGATAGCTTTTTGGATGTCATCTTGCGCAATACGGACAATCCCGCCGGCGGTGCGGTCACTGCCGACTATCCGCTCAAAGGGGGAGCCTATTTCGATGTGATGGGGTATCATATCTATCCGAGCATTGACGGCAGCATCCGCAAGTGGAACAATACCACACAGAGCTTTGACTACTTCCGGCATTCGGATGCGGCGGTGGATGGCTTCGCCGATCGCCTGGACAAGCGCCAGATGCTGCTGGCCCAATATGGCTACGATGGCGTGACCTACCCGAAGAAGTTATCCATCGTGACGGAAATCAACGTGTCGCGGAAGAAGTTTGGCGATTCTTTTGGCTCCGATACGCTTCAACGCAACTACATCATCAAAGCCTCGCTTCTGGCGATGGACCGACGGGTGGCGCAAATCCACGTCTTTGACCTGGGCGAGCGTCGCAAGGAGTCGGATGCGCAGGGCGAGTTTGACTTGATGGGGCTGTACCAAAATCTCAACGACATCGAGCCTTATGACCAAACGATCAACGACGAGGGCATCGCCTTGCGCACTTTCTCGCGGATTATGTTTGGTGCGCATCGGGATACGGCGCTGTCTGCGGCGATGAACCTGCCCGCCGGCGTGCGCGGCGGCGCATACATCCGCAAAAACGGCCAGCGGGTTTATGTGCTATGGGCAGCCACTCAAACGGACCTGTCGGAAGACGCGGCGGCGACGTATTCGTTTCCTGCCACTTTCCCTACACAATTGTACCGGAAAGCGTGGAATTATGGCGAGACGGAACTGGAGACGCTCATCTCTTCCCAAGACATCGCCCTGGACGGCAGCCCGGTGTTTTTCACGGAAGAGCCGCTCAACGATCAGCAATTGATGCTCACTTGTCCCGGCGGGCAGGAAATCGAAGTCACGGCGCCGGAGTCCGACGGGGGCGCCATCGTCAGCTGGCCGGATCCGGTCGTAGCGTCCGACTGTGGTAATGCCAGTATCAGCCTGACGGTAGGACAGGCGCCCGGCAGCTTTTTCGATTTCGGCTTTCATGTGATTGGCTATAAGGCGACGGACGACTGCGGCAACGAAGTTCATTGCGCAAAGATTATCAAAGTGGCCAGCTCGGGAGGCGGGATTGGTACGTGCCATTTCAACCGGTACAATTTTCATTTTTCAGGTACTTTCCGGGGGCATAACTATTTTCAGTCCAAGTTCAAAGCCACCTATGATGAAGCGCGTCAGTACTGTGCACAGCACGGGGGCTACCTGACAAGTATCGAGACGAAGGAGGAAAATGAATTTCTACGCGGTCAGATTTTTGAATTGGCCTACGTCGGGCTATCGGATGATGCGCAAGAGGGCCAGCTGGTATGGGCCTCCGGCGAACCACTCACGTATGGAGAGTTTGATACCACGTGTACGTGGTGTGGCGTCAATACGGATGCCAATGACTATGCGTTGTTCCATCCCTGGGACGGCAAGATGAGCATGGCAGACGGCACGGAGCCGCAGTATTTTCTGATGGAATTCCCGTGTCGGGATTGTGCTTGCTTTGGTTTGTATGAGCCGGTGTGCGGGAGTGATTCGGTGACTTATTACAACAGTTGCGAAGCGGAGTGCGCCGGTATCTACGTCTATCATGACGGCGAATGTGTTATGGCTGCCGGGCAAACGCCCGGGAGCGCGCCGGTGCGCCTGTATCCCAATCCCGCTTCGACGAAACTGACCATACGCCTGCCGGATGCCGATGACGGTGAGTTGTGGATTTATGATGCACTCGGCCGCCCGGTATGGCGCCGGCAGGTACGCGATGGCGGGGCGACATTTTCCGTGGCGGGCCTGCCGCGCGGTTTTTACATCGTGCAAATCCGGCAGGGAGGGGTTTTGTTGGCAGCGAAGAAACTACTCCTGGCCAATTAGGAATGATAATTAGCCGTGTATTTGCCCACGCTTTTATGTTCCACGGGTAAGTGTCTATGTCAAAGCGGGACAGCGGTGCGTTTTTCTTTAAAAGGGGACACACCCGGTGGGTGTGTGTGGTTGAGCGGAATAGTCTCATCCGGAAATGTATCCGATTGCGGAGTTGTTTTGGAAATGGGAGTGCCACCGTAATGGCAAATATACCCAACGCGATGTGTTTTGGGACGATTGAATATCGAACAAGGAATACCGATTTGAGATTTAAGAATGAATCCCTGAGCTAGTCGAACCGCCCACTTCTCAAATCTTCATTCGTTAATCGGTGTTCGACATTCCCAAGTCCCAAACCTGTTCGTAACGAGTATAATATTCCTTGGGCGGCGGCGTTTCAACCATTGGGGCCCATTGTGTGTTCCAATTTCGGTGCCCATATAGGTGCCGTTCACTTAAATCATTACAGATGGACATTATTGACTTGATTAAACAACAGATGACGCCGGACGTCATCAATGGTTTGACGGAGAAGATCGGGGCAGAGAATCCCCAGCAGACGGAGTCGGCAGTGGATGCGGCGTTGGCGGCGTTGGTCAGTTCTATGAAGCGCCAGGCTGCTGACCCGGAACGGGGAAATGCCTTTGTCAATGCGCTGGATCGCGATCATGACGGCAGTATCCTGGATAATGTCATGGACTTTATCGGGGGTAATTTTACCGGCAATAGCCGTGCGGCCAATGGTATGGGCATCCTGAATCATCTGCTCGGTGAGCGTCAAAGTGGAGTGTTTGACATGTTGTCGCGCATCAGCGGCTTGTCCAATAGCCAATCGGGTAGTCTGATGGCGATGCTGGCTCCGCTGGTAATGGGCGCCCTGGGCCGTCAGCGCCGTCAGGCAGGTTTGGGCATCGGTGATCTGTTTAACCTGCTCAACGGTGCCGTACAGACCAACACCCAACGGGCAGCACATCACAGCCTGATCGAGAAGTTTTTGGATGCCGACGGTGATGGCAGCATCCTGGATGATCTGGCCGGCAACCTGGGTAAGGGTTTGTTTAACAAATTCTTTGGGAAATAAATCCACCGTAAGGCACAAAAAAAGCCGCTACGCCCGTAGCGGCTTTTTTTGTGCCTTTGAGCCGACGTGCCTGCCGTTGCTTCATAAGCGGATTACTTTTTAGGCCTCGGCTTGGCGGAGTAGTTGACTTTGAGTTGGCCGACTTTGCGAAGCTCTGTTTTTACATCGGAGACGATGCCGCAGGTAATGTCCTTGTCCCCTTTGATAGATGCGAAAATCATCCCATGCTGTGCTTCGGGTATTTTGGCTCTGAATTTTTGGACGAAGAAGGCAATTTCACTAGGGTCGTCGGCAAACTTGTCGCCCAACTGTACCCGGGGTGATGTGCCATAGACGGCTTGATATCGCTTGAGTGGCTGGCCGATAAATATGGGCATGACCAGGTTTTTGTGCTCCAGTTTGACAAGTTCGGTGGCTTGGGGGACATTGCTTTTGACCATGATGGAAGCGTCCCGCATTTTGGTAGCAACCATAAAGAAAAACAGGAGCATGAAGACAATATCCGGAAGCGAAGCCGTGGAGATACCAGGCGTGCCTTTATCCGTTTTTTTCTTAAACCTAGACATAGCTGCGCATTTGGGTTTTACTCTTCTTCACCATAAGCCGTAGGTTCGGCTTCGGACAAGACGAATGGATACTTGCTGCGGATTTTCTTCTTTTGTGCGATGGGCATGTCTTCACTGTAAGGTACGCCGTAGAGTCGCTGGCTTTCTTCGTCCCAAAGCTCCCGGTAGGCGGCTTTCAGTTCGTTGTACACTTTGATGTAGGTCTCGTACTTGGTGCCGCGGTCATTTTTCAAGGTGATGATGGCCTTGTTGGGTGACTCGGCCAGGTCGGGGCGATGGGACGGGTTGGCGATAAATTCCTTGGCGCGTTCGCGCAAGTTGTCCACATCGGCCGGCTCGCCACGGACGAGTAGTTCGTTGTTGGCGTTGACCAGGACGGAGAAGATATTGCGCTTTTTCATTTTGGTTTCATCCTGTGCCTGATCTTCGGTCCAAGGCGGCAACTTGACGGTGATGCCCTTGTCGGGATTGAGCGTAGTGGTCACGAGGAAGAATACCAGCAGCAAGAAGGCGATATCCGCCATTGAGCTGGCATTGACTTCACTTACTTCGCGCTTGTTTCGTGCCATGATGGATGCTTTTGATTATTTAAACATCGAGACGATCTCAGATACGATCAAGCCGACAAAAGACAAACCGAGCAAGATGAGCGTGGCATTGACGCTGCCGTTGATGTATTTATAGATACCGGGCGTGATGCCGTGCCGTTGGATGGTGTCCTGCAAAGCGGCCGGCGCATTGCCGGAGCTGAGCATAATCACGACGGCGACAAAAGCGAGAATACCGATAAAGCCCAGCAAGACTTTGATCTGTCGCGGGTTTTGGGCGAAATACTTGGCGATGCCGATGAGCATCACGACAAAAGCGACGATCGTCAGCAAGATGCCGGCCCACAAGCCCAGATCATAATTGCCTTTCATGCCCGTAAAGATGTGGAGCAACACTACGACCGCTCCCACCAAGAAGGCAATCAGCTGACCGCGTTTATTTAATAGTGCGTACATAATTGACGTGTTTTTCACCGCTTTTGGTGTGCGATGGTTGAGAAAAACGGTCTGAAAATCGCATTAAGCCTTTTTGTACTTGTGCTTGTACAAGAGATCTACCAGGCCGAAAGAGGCTTCTTCCATTCGTTGGGTGATACCGTCAATTTTGGAGACGATGTAGTTATAGAGAATTTGCAGGATGATGGCGACGATCAGACCGAAGACGGTGGTGAGCAGGGCCACTTTGATACCGCCGGCCACGACGCTGGGAGAGAGGTCACCGGATGCTTCAATGTTGTCGAAGGCTTGGATCATACCGATGACGGTACCCATAAAACCGAGCATCGGAGCCAGTGCGATAAAGAGGGCAATCCAAACCAAACCGCGCTCCAACAAGCCCATTTGGACACTGCCGTAAGAGACGATCGCCTTTTCGACGGCCTCGGGTCCCTGGTCAGCGTGGCGCAGGCCTTCGTACAAGACACTTGCTGTGGGGCCGGGTGTGGCTTTGGTCAGCTCCATCGCCCCATCCATGTCACCGGTACGCAGGTGCTCGTCCAGTTTTTCCATCAATTTGTCGGTATTGGTGGAAGCCAGACTGAGTGTGATGATGCGCTCGATGGCAAAGGCGAGGCCCAGAATCAGGGCCGCCAAGACAAAGGACATGAAGACCCAGCCTCCATCAATGAAGTATTTCTTGATGATCTGGAAGCCGCCTCCTGATGTGGCTGCTTCGGTGGCGTCCTGGGCCATAAGGGCGGGACTGAGCAGCACCACAGTCAAAACAAAAACAGCAATTAGTCCAACTAATTTACGCATAGTCAAAGGTTTAGCATTGAACGATGAATTTCACTCCGGTGTGATTCCTGGCGGAGAGTAAGGGATTCGAACCCTTGGTACGCTTTTGGCGTACACACGCTTTCCAAGCGTGCTCCTTAAGCCACTCGGACAACTCTCCGAAACTCGAAAATCAACCTGTCGGGCGGTTTGATGTACACGCAAGCCCTCTCATAGTGGTCTGATATCCGAGAGATACATTGTGCGGGAAGACCGTATTGTTTCCAATAGTCTGCGCTAATGTATTGCAAATATCGGAAATCAAAGTTTTTCTGCCGCAAAAAAAGTAAATTTTTCTTGAAAACTACGCTTTTTGTGGCCAAAACAGCATTTCGGCGTTATTGTCGGTGATCGTTTCCACTTCTTCGGCGGGCATGTGCACAAGCTCAGCCACCTTGTCGCGGATATATGGCAGAAAGGCGCTTTCGTTTCGTTTGCCGCGGAAGGGCGCAGGTGCTAAATAGGGCGCATCCGTTTCCAGTACCAACCGGTCCGCACCAATTTCGGCCACCACGCGGCTGAGGTCGGCACTCCTGAAAGTCACGATGCCGCCGATGCCGAGCATAAAGCCCAAATCCATAATGGCGCGGGCCTGTGGTGTATCTCCGGTAAAGCAGTGGAATACACCGCGCAAAACCCCGTCTTGTTCGCTTCGCACCAGGTCAATGAGCAGGTCCAGCGAATTGCGGGCGTGAATGATGATGGGTAAGTTCAACTCTTTGGCCCATCGCACTTGGGTCAGGAAGGCATCTATCTGCTCATCTTTAAAGTGCGTATCCCAGTACAAATCTATCCCGATTTCACCGACGGCGTAATATTTGCCGGAAAAAAGACGTGCTTTGATGGCATCCAGCTGGTCTTTATAGTCCTCACGCACGTGGGTAGGGTGCAGACCCATAGCGGCAAAGCAGATATCGGGATAGTCTTCTGCCAGCCCGTCGGTGGCGTCCATCGTCCCGGCGTCTATATTGGGTAGCAAGATTTTTTTTATGCCGGCTTTGCGGGCGCGCTGTACGACCTCGTCGCGGTCTTCCTTAAATCGTTTTTCAAACAGGTGGGCGTGGGTGTCTATCATCGTCGTTTGCTTTGAGCTTTCACGGCGCAAAGGTAGTGCTCAAATTTTATACCCGTTACGAACAGGTTTGGGACTTGGGAATATCGAACACCGATTAACGAATGGAGATTTGAGAAGTGGATGGTTTCGACAAGTTTCGCTCCTACGGAGCTTGAATTTCGGTTGGACTTTGCCTACAAAGGTTGCGTCCCTACGGGACGGCATGGGTGGTTTCCAAAATTCGCCACCCGCGCATCTCCGCGTATTAGTTTGGGCAACCGACCACTCAAACCTATAAGGTTTTGGAAACCTTATAGGTTTTATCGTTCGTTTAGTAAGCTCCGTAGGAGCTGTACCTTTGTAATAGTGGCTGCTCCCCAGTAATTTAGCTCCGTCAGGAGCGACACGATTACGCATTCCAATCAGCGTTTAGAAATTTGTTTCGCTCCTACGGAGCTTGAATTTCGGTTGGACTTTGGGCTACTTTGCCGGCTGATGGGGCTAAAGCCCCGATTGTTTTTTGGGCTTTCTTACCGTCGGCTTAAGCCGACGGCAATACCTGATTCATCCCGCGCATCTCTGCGTATTAATTTGGGCAACCGACCACTCAAACCTATAAGGTTTTGGAAAGCTTATAGGTTTTATTGTTCCT
>JALVEF010000428.1 GCA_027031185.1 Saprospiraceae bacterium | reverse complement strand
AAACTATGCGCCAAATATATCACCTTTTCCAACAATATGCAAATGGCAGGTGCGAAAAAGGTCCACGGCCGGGCATCTCCACCTACCACAAATCCCAACACACTTAACTGCCGCCGTCTCTCCCCGTCTGTTTTTGGGTACCACACTATCCGGCCGGCAGGCCACATTAAACCTTTGCGGTATTTTTCCATCCAATACTCGATAAGCTGTCCTCCGTACCAAAAAACTTACACAATGAAAACGACTTCTTTTCTTCCTGCTTTTCTCCTCACACTATTCCTGTTTTCCGGCTGCGCCACCAAAACGGTCGTGGTAAAAACAGCACCGCCGCCTCCCAAAAAAGAGCATCGCGCCAAATGCGGCCCCCGATCTGTCTGGGTAGCCGGCCATTGGAATTGGAACGGCCGTCGTTACGTCTGGACTCCGGGCCACTGTAAGCGCAAAAAGTACGGTCATACCTGGGTGCCCGGCCACTGGAAGAAGACACGGGGGGGCTGGAGATGGATTCCGGGACATTGGAGCTGAACGCATTTGGAGCAAATTAAATTTGGCTCCGCATTCACCGGAGCGGTTGCCGGACGCCGCCGATCCCGGGTAGCGACGCCTTGATCAGAACCACAAACTCACAAAACCTCGCCGGCCTTTGGCCGGCAAACTCGTATTTCAGGGGAAAAAGGGCGCAAAGTACAGCGATGGGTACCAGGTCATAATTAGCGGCGACGAGGTGGTCTCAGCACGCGTATGGCCGCCAATACCAGCAACGTGACAGCCGTCAACAGGACTAAGCTCCATTTTACCTTGGTCACGAAAGTGGTCAGACGCGCCAAAAAAGAAAAAGAAGCTGGATAACGCCCCACCATCGCCAGGATACCCAGATTTTCCAAAAAATCAAACAGCGCAATGCCAAACGGCAGGTAAATCAAACGCCGCCACGCCTTGATAGGGTAAGGGGCGAGAAGAAAAGTGATCATCGCCGCATACAAAAGCCCGTATAGGATCAAATACGGCATATCCACTACCAGCGTGGTCCAAACGGTTGCTTGACGCCCCGCAGGCCCTATCTCTTCAAAAATTTGTCGCACACGCTCGGGCGTGTAGTCCCACTGAATGTCGAGAACCTGGTCGGGCATAATGTGCGCACCAAAGAGAGCGGGAAAATAGGGAAACAGCACCGTGTTGGTCAGTACAATTAACAGCACACCGATAAGAATGCGCCATTTGGTAGCGTGCCTCCATAGCCAGGTAAAAAGCCGGTCAGTCATTTGTTTTCGGTTTGTATGCGTTCAAAACTTTTGGTACGGATTTGCCAGCCGCCGGACAAGGCGCCGCCCATGCCGTGGGCCAGTACGACTGTGCGCGCGCCTTGTCCGGCGACTAAATACCTCCACTCCACACCGTGAACGCGTATGGTCTTGACCGGCTGTGCCCGAAATTGGCGTAAGCTCCGCGCGGCGGGATCGTCCTTGCCGTAGGTACGGAAGAAATCGCGTGCGCGGACGGGCCACAGGTACAGGAGAAGAAGGCCTGCCAGGACAAAATCAGAATAAGCCTAAAGCTCATATTGCGCCGGTTTTCAAGGGGTTATGTCTTTTTGGGGAATATGTGTTCGGCCATTTCCATCGCTTCGTACAGTTCTTCCATGTTGATGTTGATTTCGTTTTTGCCGGCAAAGTAAAAGATGAGCTGCTCCGTGGGCATATTGCCCACGAGTTCATCCCTGGCCATCGGACAGCCGCCAAAGCCTTTGAGTGCGCCGTCGAAGCGGCGGCATCCGTTTTGGAAAGCTGCTTTAATCTTGGCGCCGGCATCGGTGGTTTTGGTATGCAGATGGGCGCCGATTTCTACATCGGGAAAGGCAGGAATGAGTTGTGAAAACAGGTATTCGATACTGTCCACGGTGGAAACGCCAATGGTGTCGGACAATTGCATAATGGTGATTCCCAGCCTGTGCAGTCGCTCCACCCATTGGATGACGATATCGGCGTTCCAGGGGTCGCCATAGGGATTGCCGAAGCCCATGGAGAGATAGACGACGAGTGTTTTGTGGTGTTTGACGCAAGTTTCCTGCATCTTTTCCACCCGCTCGAGGGATTCGGCGATGGTGGCATTGGTATTGCGGAGTTGGAAGGTTTCCGACACAGAGAAAGGATAACCGAGATAGGTGATTTCGTCAAATTCGACGGCGCGGTCGGCGCCGCGTTGGTTGGCGACAATACTGAGGAGCCTGGTGGACGTACCGGACAAGTCCAGTTTTTTCAGCACCTCGGCGGTATCCCGCATTTGGGGGATGGCCTTGGGCGAGACGAAACTGCCGAAGTCAATGGTATCGAAGCCCACTTTCAGCAGTTGGTTGATATAGGCGGCCTTGGTATCCGTCGGGATGAAGTCATGCAGGCCCTGCATGGCATCTCGTGGACATTCGATGAGCTTGACCATAGCGAGGTTTTGGTCTGCCAAAGATAGGCAGTTACTGTTTAGGTACCCGCTGTTTTTGCACTAAAATGGCCATTGTGCACCTACCTTCGCCAAAATTTTCTCATGTAGCGCTGCTACACATCGAAAATTTTAGCTTCTTCGACAGACATTTTCCGCTTTGGCGGCACCGGTGGTTCCGTCAAAGCGAAAACCGCGTAATACAGCGAATCCCATACAACCGGAAAGCGAAAAAATACGTATATTTGACGCAGAGATAGCCACGACAAAATGAAAACAAAAAAATCCAAACGCCGCCGGGTGACTTTTGTCTTTGCCGCCGTGCTGTTTGCATGGCTGACAGCGAGCTATGTGCATGTTAATTTGGCAACGTCCTATTCGGCAAACGGCGAGTCTGGGGTGACCCGGGTCGAGGACACGCGGCGCTCCTACCCCATCCCCGACCGCGCCGTGTGGGAAGCGGCGTTTCGCCTGGTGCAGAAAATCGTGCAGCACTTCGGCCAATGAGTGACGACACCAAAGTCAGAGTGGACAAGTGGCTGTGGAGCGTTCGCATTTACAAGACGCGGAGTCAGGCCACCGAGGCCTGTCGCAAGGGCCACGTAAGCCAGGGCGACACCATTCTCAAAAGCGCTGCCCGGGTGGGACCGGGAGATATCATCCAAGTGCGCAAAGGAGGCTTCAACCGCATTTTCAAGGTACTCAAGCCGATTGAGAAGCGCGTTGGCGCGGCATTGGCCGTCACCTGTTATGAAGATCTGACACCGGCAGAAGAATTGCAAAAATATGAGCGGTGGTTTTTGGCCGGCAAAGCAGGCGAATACCGGGAAAAGGGCACCGGCCGTCCCACCAAAAAAGAGCGCCGCCTGATTGAAAAGCTCAAAGGCCGTCGCGAATAACGCGATATGCGTCGGATAGTCCGGATCCATCGCACCATACCGGGCCGAAACATAAAAAAGGGGCGCTGCCAGCAGCGCCCCTCCGTCTGATGAAGTTTCTCAACCGCAAACGGCAAGTGTATTACTCCAGGCCGGCTTGCTTCCAGCCCATATAACCGTTTTCCAGGTTGTAAATGTGCTTAAAACCCATAGACTCCATGATGGCAGCGGCCCGCGCACTGCGTCCGCCACTGCGGCAATAGAGCAAGTAGGTCTGGTTCCGGTCCAGCTGTCCGATCTTGTCCTTGAATCCGGGCGCCGTGATGTCAATATTCAGATCGGTGCCCTTGATGAAGCCGGCTTCATGTTCTTGCGGCGTGCGGACATCAATGACCGTCCCCGCGTCACTGTCAATCAGTTTTTTGAAGCCTGCCGGATCCATATTTTGGACGACAGCCCGGGCGGTTTGTGCGGTGGTACCGGCATCACTTTGGCCGCCGCAGGCGGCGATGGTCATAGCGATACCGAGTACCGGAAAAAGCAAGAAATTTTTCATGACGTTCGATTTTGTTGGAGACAAGGTACGAAAGCACCGTGTCAGATCACGCCAAAGCAGCGGAAATATCACGGATACCTCCCCCATTGTACACTTCCACGCCCTGATTGGCCAGGAAGGATTTGGCGCTGGACGAACGGCCGCCGGACAGACAGTACACAATAACAGGCTTGTTGAAGGCCTTGATCTTTTCCACCTCATTGCCAATGACTTGAAGCGGAATGTTGATCGCGTTTTCCACATGCCCTTGCGCATATTCTTCCGGGGTACGCACATCAATGACGACAGCGCCGTCTTTTACCAGTGACTTGAAGTCCACTTGATCAATGGTAGGACCAAACATTCTTCCGAAAAAGCTCATCGTCTTTTGGTTTTAGTTTAACAATCGCAACTGTTTAGGCCCCCCTGTTTTTAGCGCAAAAATAGCGGGTAATTAAACAGTCACAACAATTCTGTGAGCAAATATCGGCGCAAAGGACGGGGCATTTGCTTGCCGACAATGTGATTGCCGTCACGTTTTGAAAAAATCTGCCCGCCTTTTTGGCAAACCGGTGAAGCGAGAAATCTAGAAATTGACAAGCTGGAGTTTTGGACCAAGCTTAAAAGTGATGGAATGGCTTGCCGGCAATTAGGAACCCAACAAGTACACCCCAAGCCCGACAAAGAGCACGCCGATCCCTTTTTGGATCAATGCCTCATACTGCCGGAAGCGGCTCAGTAGCGGCGGACGCGTCAACAACAGGGAGACAAGGACAAACCATAAAAAGGTATTGAGCACAAGCACACCGCCCGTCAGCACAACCAGTCCGACAGGAGGGCGGGCCTTGTAAAACAAGGAAAACAAACCCAGGAAAAACAAACTCGCTTTGGGGTTGAGCACATTGGTCAAAAAGCCGGCTCGCCATGCCCGCCAGATCCCTATCTCCCGGGCCGCATCCGTGTCATCCTCCACGCCGGACCTTTCGCCGTGGTCACGTAACACTGAAATGCCTAAATAAATCAAATACAGTCCTCCGCCGATTTTAATCGCACCAAAGATAGCCGGAAACCGCGACACCACCCATGACACACCCGCCGCTGCATACGACACATGCACGACAACACCTGTAGCGATACCCGCAGCGGTATAGATACCCGCCTTGTGCGAATACCGCGTGGCATGGCGCAACGTGATCAAAAAATCAGGGCCGGGACTCATCACTGCCAGCAGATGAGCGATCACAACCATCCAAAAAACAGACAACAATTCCGCCGGCATGACTCAGTCCGCTTCACCAATCAAAAAGCCATAGTCGTCATACCGGTTTGACTTCGTCGGAAGGGGCATCAATTCAAGTACCTCCTCTCCATACCGGCTATCCAGGTCAGGGATGTTTTGTTCGGTACGCAACTCTAATTGGCCGTTGCCCAATTGAGCAAGCCGCCAGACCAGTGTCCTTTCGGCTACTTGAAATGCGCGCGAATACACTTCATCTATGCCACGGTCTTCCCGATTGAGCACCTCCGCTTCGATCAGAAGACCGCGGGTACGGGTCAGAAAGACCCCTCGGCTAATGATGTAAAAGCACGTATCCCAATAGCGATCCGGCGACCCGTAAAATTTGGCGTACAGCATCAATTGCAAGTCTTCATCGTTGCGAAGCAGATCCCGGCGAGCACTTATCCCGCCCCATTTGAAATCCACGATCAGGTAGTGGCCGTCCCGTTCCAATACCATGTCCACCACGCCGGTGACATCACACGGCCCGATTTGGCCTTCAATGGCCTGCTCCCGCGCAACGACCCGCCAGCCGTTGTCCCGCAACGCATAGACAAACTTATACACCGACATCCGGAGTTGCGCCCGGTAGGCGGCCAGTTCCGGTTCCCGGCCATACTCAAAAAACGGCAGGCCCTCTTGCCGAACCAATTCTTCAAAATGCCTGTCAAATGAAGCGTCAATATCTCCATCATCCATCTGCTCCAATGGTTCTTGCCACAGCCTTTCAAATAGCTTGTGGGCGATATTGCCCTTTAACCGGTCTGTGTCTTTGATTCCGGTAATATGTCCCCCGCTAAGCATTGCCTCATGGCGCAGATACCAGATATGCGGATAATAGAGAAAATTGCGGATGGCCGTGACGGACAGTGCGGGCGCACCATTTACGGCCGGCACCGGAATGATACAGTCACTGACAAAGCGTCTCACCGGCTCTACCCGGGTATGCGGGCGCGGCGCAAACAGCCGGTGGAGCGCCTCACGGTCCACCGTCGCGTCCAGCACGATGGCCTCCGGATTGACGATGAGCGCATCGAGTTCATAGTGAAGCGGATGCTTGTAGGCGAGCTTGCCGTTTACCTTTTCCGGCACCAGCAGGATGAGCCGGCGTTGCGCCGCCCATACCGGCTGACGATACTGCCATTGCCGGAGCCGGTTTTGGTCTTTGACAGACCAAAACTCCACACCTTTTTGCCCGAGATATTCGATTTCCCGGCCGCGCCAGGGCAACGGCCCGACAGGACCCTGGTTGGCAATAAAATTGAACCAAACCACCTCTTTATGAGCAAAACCCACCCCACCGGGATTATACGCAAAGTCCGGTGCCCCCACTTGCCGGTCCCGATGCGCCATCGGCGAAGGCTGCAAGACGATATCCGTGAGCGCATTGAGTTCCTGTACGGACAGGCGGGTACTACCCACCAGCCCGATCATCTCAAGCATATCACGCGACAAGCGGTGAATACCGGTATAGATAGTCCGGTTGGTCTCACTATCCGTATCCACGAGCCTTTGGCGCGCCCATTCCGCCAAGTGACGATATAGCTCGGTGACCGTATCTACTTCCACACTGTCCTGGTGCAAAGCACGCGCCCGCTCAAACCAAAAACGGTATTCAAACAGGGCCTGCGCATACACGTCCTCATCATCCGTCTGTTGTCGAAACACCTCCAACGCCCGCGCCCAGGCCTCATTCTCAAAACCGGGCCGGTCTTGCAAGGCACGCGCCAGCAAGCGCGCCAGACGCGGGTGCAGCGGCGAATAAGGCAGCGACA
Source organism: Saprospiraceae bacterium (assembly GCA_027031185.1). GTDB lineage: Bacteria > Bacteroidota > Bacteroidia > Chitinophagales > Saprospiraceae > HyVt-613. The sequence continues at coordinate 1,185 of JALVEF010000428.1, read as the reverse complement.
AAAATTCCAGCAGCCGGGACAGATCCAATGGCCACCACAAAAACAAGGCCGCCAGCTTGATCAATTGTTGGGACGGCCGCAACGTAGAGACCGACGCGATACCACAGACCGGAAAACCGTCCGCCTCAAACACCTTATCCGGCAGCACCAGCTCCGGCGGAATGATCAAAAAAGGCTTGTCTTCCTGCTGCGACGCGTACGCATACGCAAACATCTCCAGGCTGTCATAATCGCGTGGCGTCCGGACCAGTACGATGCTGCCATCGCCGGACAAGTTCAATGGTGTCTTATCCGCATCACCATCTCCGGACAATGCTTGCCGCACCCGCGCCAGGTCACTGCCATCATCCGGGACATCAGCGGACAAATCGTCATAATGCACCCGGGCTCCCGCCTTTCCCAGACGCGCCAATAAGACGCGCCACCACGGCGGGAGCAAGTCGCGCGGCTCAAGAATGCGCACGTCATAATTGGAGAAGTCCTCGCCCTCCACCGCATCAAGCACCGCGACAAAGCGTTCCGCAAATCCGGATGCAAACACGGCCTTCTGACCGGTGGCTTCCAATGCCTTACGCACATGACGTTCCAACGCACACAACGTGGCCAGACGCGCCGGCATATCTTCCGTCTCTACAAAGTCAAATCCCGCCAGTCGAAGCCCGTCCCGCAAATCCAGCACGGCAGCACCCGTACCATAAGGATCCGCCTCATACGAATCCGCAAAGAACACATCCGGATGCACATCCAGAAAGTCCTTGACCAGCTTGCGAAACAGGGCCTTCCGCAGCCAGTCCAAATTCTTTTCCGGGTGGGTCAATCCCAGATGTCGCTCCAAATGCCGCAAGAAGGACTTGCGACCATAAAAGTAGGTGCCGGCCTTCTTATGAAAGGCGCCCGCATCCAACGACAATCCGAATACGATACGATTCATGTCGTAAAGATACGGCATCTATCCGTGCCGTTGGGTAAGATATCGAACCCGACGACTCAGGGAGTGAAAAAAGTTTGCGCATCCCCGCACTTACTTGCGCCGGATGCCGGACAAATGCTCCCATCACAGTAACTGTTTAGGTGCTCCTGTTTTTAGGGATAAAATAGGCATTTTTGTGCCTACCGAAGCTAAAATTTTCGATGTGTAGCAGCGCTACATGAGAAAATTTTGGCAAAGGTAGGTGCAAAAAGGGC
>JALVEF010000427.1 GCA_027031185.1 Saprospiraceae bacterium | reverse complement strand
AGGTGCTCTTCCGCCAGGTCCGTCAGCGCAAACATCTTGTCCAGCACCTTAAAGACCAGCGTATCCTGATCGAAGGGCAGCGATTCCGTCACCCCCTTTTTGCTCAAACAGTAATTTCGCAATTGTTCTATGTCCATCGTGTTAGCCTTGTGGTGAGCACTTGTCTAGACTTGGCAAAGCGAGTGATTTCATGGCCGTTATCCACCCTCCAACGCTCCGGCGACTTGCGGGCCCATCCGGCCCGCAAGTCGCCGGAGACCTTATGCAAACAACTGCGCATACAGCTCATCCGTCTTGGCCAGCGGGACGACTTCAATCCCGAATTTACTCAAGTCCAGCCCCTTGACATTGTACTTGGAGACAAACATCTTCTTGAAACCCAGGCGGTCCGCCTCCTGAATGCGCTGCTCCAGCCGGTGGACCGCACGTATCTCGCCCGACAATCCCACCTCGCCCGCAAAGCAATATCCCGACGGCACGGCCACATTTTCCAATGAAGAAATCAACGCCGTGATCACGGCCAGGTCCAGCGCCGGGTCGTCAATCTTGATACCGCCCGCGATATTCAGGAAGACATCATTGAGCCCGAAAGGAAAGTTGCCCCGCTTCTCCAGCACCGCCAATAGCATGGACAAGCGGCGCAGGTCAAAACCCGTCGCCGACCGCTGCGGCGTCCCATACACCGCGCGCGATACCAACGCCTGTACCTCTATCAACAGCGGGCGCATCCCCTCCAGCGTGGCCGCAATGGCGCTCCCGCTCAAGTCCTCCTCCTTTTGCAATAAAAACAACTCCGACGGATTGCTCACCGGCCGCAGCCCCGACGACTGCATCTCGTATATCCCCAGCTCATCCGTCGAGCCAAAGCGATTCTTCAATGCGCGAAGAATGCGGTACGTGTGGTGCCGGTCCCCCTCAAACTGCAAGACCGTATCCACAATGTGTTCCAGTAGCTTGGGACCGGCGATGCTCCCCTCCTTGGTAATGTGCCCGATGAGAACGATTGGAATATCCGTCTCCTTGGCAAAGCGCTGAAACTCCCCGGCACATTCCCGGATCTGCGAAACGCTGCCCGCCATACTCTCCACCAGCGGCGACGACATCGTCTGTATAGAGTCTATGACCAGCATATCAGGACGCACATCCAGCGCCTGTTTGAAGACATCCGCCGTCTGCGTCGCGGCCAAAATAAAACAGTCCGGGTGGATGTGGGCGATGCGTTTCGCCCGCATCTTGATCTGCTGTTCACTCTCCTCCCCGGACACATAGAGCACCCGCCCCTTCGTCTGCAAGGCGATTTGGAGCATCAGTGTGGATTTGCCGATCCCGGGTTCCCCGCCGATCAGAATCAGCGAACCCGGTACCAGGCCCCCGCCCAACAAGCGATTGAACTCCTCGTCCGGCGTCTGAAGCCGCTCAAGAGGCCGATCTCCGATGTCCGCCAGGCGTTTGGCTTTCGATGAGGAAGTGCCGGCCGGCACATCTTGGCGCCATAGCCGCTTCATTTCTCCCGCTTTTGGCGCCGGCGCCAGCGTTTCCTCCCGCAGCGTATTCCACGCCTGACAAGCCGGGCACTGGCCTTGCCATTTGGGCGACGTCGCGCCGCATTCCGAGCAGATAAACACCGTTTTGACCTTCACCTTGATTTTTTTAACAGTTCGTTAAGAAAAAGCAGCAAACCAGGCAAAAACAAGGCATTTTGGGCCCAAAACAGGGGTGCAAAGCGACCATACGAAAAAAAATTAAATTTTTTTGCCGTCACAATTTGCGCTTTTTTGAGAAAAAATATACCTTTGCGCCGCGATTAGACGTTGAAATCGCCAAGAGTTATTGTTTTCATTTGGTTTTTTGGGGTTATGCAGGGTGCTACGTTTCTACGTTAGTGCCCTGTTCTTTTTTGCCCCCCGATGCTCTACAACACCGGAAAACCGCCCGGTCCTTCGCATCAGGAGCTTTTTTTATTGTAACTGTTTAGGTGCTCCTGTTTTTAGGGATAAAATAGGCATTTTCGTGGATGTCGAAGGTG
>JALVEF010000426.1 GCA_027031185.1 Saprospiraceae bacterium | reverse complement strand
GGATGCGGCGTGTGCAGCTCAAATTGGGGCCGGAAGTACTTGAAAGTCACATTGGCGGTTTGGGTCTTGGGCTCCGGATGCGCATACGCGAACTCATGATAAAAGACGGAATACGAGTACGTCTCTAACGAATCCGCTTCACAAGTACCAATGAATGTGGGCAAAAACCGCGGCCAACGCGTGCCAATTTGGTCCAGCTGTCTGAAATTAGGCCCCGGATATATCCAAAGCGAATCTCCTTTGAGCTGATAGGTCAGTCCGCCGTTGGATTCACTGAATGCATTGGCGTAGGTGGTATTGTAGTTGAAATACCGGATAGATCCGGTAAACTTCACCCCGTGTGGCAGAACAATCAAGGCCGAATCAATTCGCACCGGGTTTCTGAACTCGTTGGGGAAGACATCACCCGCATCACAAAAGTTTGAAAAGAACAGTTTTTGCTCTTTGGATTCACAGTACCAGGTCTTAACTTCAGAATAGCTCGATACAAATCGCTTTACTTTCAGGTAATTAAATTGCTCAAACAATTCCTGACACGTATTTTTTGCTCCCCCATTGAGTGTATAAAACGATGCCTTGAAATCTTGTAGTTGGAAAAAGGTCTGGTAATTGAAGTTGTCTGACAAGACAAAATGCAGTTTGAGGTTGACGGAGTCCGCCTCGTTTCCTTCACCAAATTGATAGGTGGGCGACACCAGTGTTTTGTACGGTGTCAGGTCAAAACTCAAGCGATAAGAATTGGGGCCCACGGTGGTGACAACCGGCGCACTCACACTACCGGAATGTGTTCCGGACGACAGGTCCACGATGTCAATTTGACCATCCACAAATTGGAATAAGGTCTGGTCCCCTCCATTAGTCTGGGTCTGATAGTCAATATCCAGATGCAAATTATCCAAAACCGTGTCGGCAATGACGGAGCGCAGGTCTATTTCGATCGTATCACGGGGCATGTAGAAGTCCGTGGCATAGCTACCTGAGCTCAAGTCCACTTTTGCGGTCTGCGTCTTATCTGTCCATCCCGCCACGGTACGGTAGGCGTCAAAATGCGTAATAGTAGGCCCCTTACACGAGATCGGGCAGAGGCTCTGTATCTCAACTGAACCGCAGTGAATGTCCGCGTCCCAGCAATCACAGTGATAATGTGTCTTGTAATCTATGGTCATCTTATTGCCACCGGTGTAGGAGGCGCAGTCATATACCAACGGGAAGTCGTACCATTTGTAGTTGTAGCCGGACTGGGTATAAGTAATCGTATTCCCGGACTGGGAGAAAGCCGCCGGTGCAGCCGGATCCAATGATACCCCATTGGGGACAGTCAGTTCAATGGTCCAGGTCACGGCGGGGCCCGTGAACATATCCTGGCCGTTGCATCGCGGGCGCCCCAAAGTCGTCCCCCCCCATCTGTAAAAACGCGGCTTTATGGAAAAGGTAAATTGCTCCCCATCCGCCACCCCGTTGGGGGCGTTGACCAGTGTCTGATTCTGGTAATCACGGATGATATTGGAGTATTCAAAGGCGATACGCTCCGTATAGCGTTCATTGGCGCACTGGTCCTTAAAAAGAGCATCAATGTACAAATGCTCCCAGTATAAATAATCAAAGCGCTTTTCCCCACAGTCCGTGCGAGGTGTATAGTTGTAGTCAAAGCTGATATCCACATGCTCACCGGGGGCCAGGTCGTCATAGTAGCCATCACCATCAATATCTTCCAGTCCCCCAGGCCCATCCGGATCGGACGTAAAATAGTCATAGGGTATCCAGATCGTATTCCCTGAGCCACGCGCCGGATACAAAGTACTGGGTAATACGGAGGTCAATACGGGATTGCCATTGAACCTGATATTGGACAGATGCCTTGTGTTTCGCCAGTCAAAGGCCCACAAAGGGTTGGAACTGTATGTCGTCAGCGAAGAGGTGTTGTGACCGAGACCGAAATTGATGGCCACATCTTTTGCCATTGAGCCCGGGTCCGTGGACTGGTTTTCTATGCGGATGGTAAAATTCTGGCCGCCGCACAAATCCATATAGTTGTCTCCCGCTATCTTGGTGACAGAAATCTGAGGGGCAGCCCCCTGGAAGTTGAGATTGCCATGCTCCGGTGCAGAAGACTGACACAGCTCATCGAGTGCACAACCCCAAACACCCCGGTGGATGACCGCCACATCATTACAACCTTTGACTTTGAAAGACTCCTGGAAAGTGATGGTCTCCCCATTGGTGAAAAGATTGTCCCCATCACCGACATTGCCTGCAAAGGGCGGCTGATCCAAATAGATGTAATAGAAATAGGAAGAGCCCGATATAGAATCCGGCGTAAGCGGTGTCCCTTTGTAGGACAATTGGTAGCTGCCGATTTCACTACCGATATCTACACGGTGCACATACCATTTGAGATGGCCGTCCCCACCTTGCACGATAGTGATATTGCGGTTGACCACATCACCGACTTTGACATTTTGATCGGGGATGGACTGCACCGTCAGTGCCGGAACGAAGACCTGATAGTTGGAAACATTAGGGTCAATATTGGAAAAGGAGGGCAGTTGAACCCCATTGTGAACCAAGGTCAGGATTTGAATATCCTTGAACAATTGTCCGGCATTGAGCGCCGGGATGGCGCTACAACTCACCCGCTTGGCAAATTTGAAGCGCACGACGTGCCCCAGTCCGGCTTCTTGTCCACCGGACGGATATATGGTAAATATGGGCGCATTGGCAGGGCCTGTGGGGGCCGTACTCACATAAAGTGATCCCGGATTGGCATAAATAGCAAAACTACCCTGGACGTAGGTGACACCCGTGGGTAGTTGAAACTGAATCTGTACGGTCTTGATCTTGGTGGCCTTATACAATAGCTCGACCTTAACCCAAGACGTATCGCACGGCACGACATCATCCGGGTAGATCTTCATCCTGATAAAATTATTGTCTATCTGTGCCGAAAGAACAGAGTAGGACAAGATCACAAACAAAAAGGCAAGCATCCCCTTTCTCATAGTCTTGGCTTTGTTAGGAAGGGGGTCAATGGTCTGTTTCGGCAAAAAATGTACCATAATTAGCAACTTAACAATTAAATTACGGTAAAACGTACGCTTTGCCAGTCAGCCGTTTTAGCAATTATTTGGCAGGGATACTGAGCTTATCCCACTTTCGTAAGCGCACATCGCTACCGGTGAATCTCAAAACTCCCCGTCAGCTTGCTGCCGGTACCGGTATCCAAAATGAAAAAATAAGTCCCATCGGGCAAGTACGTGTTTTGATCATCCCAGTACCCATTCCAGGTATTGTCATAAGGGGATTGCTCAAAAACTCTGGCGCCCCAGCGGTTGAATATGGTCAGTTTGTTATTTGGATATTTTGATATGCCTTGTATCACAAAGTAGTCGTTGACGCCATCCTCATTGGGCGAAAAGGCATCAAAAACTTTGAGTTCATTGCAGGCCAGATAAATGTGTACGGTCGCCGTGTCACATCCGTATTGAGTACAGACCTCATAACGCAAGGAGACCGTATCCCCACACACATTCGGCTCTGCGGTATAGGAAATAAATCCGAAACTATTGGCTTCGGCAGCACCCAAATTGGGATAATTGATGATAGTGAGACTTTGCAGTGGCGCATAAAGTGTGTCGTTGAGCAAGATGGACAGTTGGCGTGTAGCACCCTGCGGCACAGTATCCACATCATCCACAGCCACCGGCTTCTGGGTGCTGATGGCTTTTACCTCCATAAAGACAAATGTTGTGTCACAATTGCCCTGGTCGTCACAAGCAAGTAAACAAAAAGTGTCCAAGCCCACAAAGCTCAGGTCCGGCATGTAATCCAGACAGTTGGTCTGGAAGTTGAGCAAATTGCCATGTAGCGGTACGCCGCACACCTGCAGTGCCGCAAACTGGCCGGGCAACTCCGAGGTATCCACACAGACATGGGCAAATTCTGCCTGCATCGTCTGCAAGTTCAAGCTATCCGTAGTCAATACCACCGGTGATGCCGGCGAACGCACACCCATGCTCAAAAAACTGATCGTCTGGCCGGCCAGGACCGTGAGTGTATCACTCATACCCAGGCTGTCCACATCACTATCCACACTGTCATCGGGGCCAAAATCCTTGGCAACAACGTCAAATCCTGAAGGTAATATGGACAAGTCAAAGGCTACCTGATACGAACCGGGCATGATATTGCTGAATGCATACTTCCCATCCGTTGCCGTAGTTGTCGTCATAGACGTGTCGCCTACAACTGAAATGAGATATACCGGCATATTGGCAATCAACGGCTCCCCAAAGTTGTACACATTGTCGGGGACGTCGTCCTGCCAAACTTGACCACTCACGGCGCCGAACACCGGCGGATTATAGACACCGAGAAAGACCGTGGTCAAATCAGCCGTCAGGTTGATCAAATCGGTCGTACCGTCCGGATTGGCGTCCGAGTCCACACTGTCATCGCTGCCGGCATCCTTGGCGACAATCTGATAGGAAGATGACAGCGAAGCCGTATCAAAGCGCACATAGTAGGACCCTGTGGCCACATGCGTGAAAGCATAGTCTCCGTTGGCGTCGGTGGTGTCCTTGGCCAATTCCACACCGGCCGTGTCCAGCAGGCTGACGAAGACATTCGGCACACCCGGCTCGCCGGCATCAAACAGGTCGTTTTGATTCGTATCAAACCACACCTTGCCCGCCAGTATATGATCGGGCGGCGGCAATCGAAGCCCCAAATCCACATTGGCCAAATCACCAGCCACCACCAAAGTATCCGTGCGTCCGTCGGGATTGACATCCGAATCCACATTGTCATCATTGCCCTGGTCTTTGGCCACCGGCACCAAAGACGCCGGAAAGCTTGCCGTGTCAAACACGACCACATATTTTCCATATTCCACGGGCGAAAAAGAATACTTACCGGTGGCATCCGTCGTATCCTGATAGATGAGCATACCCGCACTATCTCTCAACATCACTGCAATGCCACTGACCGTTGTATCACCGGCGCTAAGCAATTGGTTTCCATCCAAGTCTTGCCAGGCCAGCCCCGAGATAGTGGCCGTCGGCGATACCTGCAACCCCATATCAATGTCAGGCACATCATTGGTAGCCGCTGCAATATTGATGATATCCGTATAACCCTGCGCGTCCGGATCCGAATCCTGGTCTATAAGTAGCGTCACGTGTTGCTGGGCAATCTTGCGCAACCCGATGGGAGCCGTAGAGACGATAAAGTGGATCTGATAGCTGCCTGCCGCCAGGCCGGAAAAACTGTAATTCCCGCCGGAATCCGTCGTATCCTTGGCCAATTCATTAGCAGCTCCATCCAGCAGGCGCACCACGACACCCGGTACGCCGGGCTCACCGGCATCCTGGATGCTGTTGTTGTCCTGATCGGACCATACTTGTCCGGATATGGTTGCTGCCCGGGCAACAGAAAAAAATGAACTGGCAAAAACGGCCAAAACAATGCAGGCAATGTGTTTCATAGGACGTAAGTGTTGCTGTACGTATTAACATTTTTTCTTACGCTTCAAAAACAGTGCCTAAATGCAATACTTGTAAAATAATTGTTGGTACAAAAAAAAGGTGGCAGGACAACGACCCTACCCCCCAATGGGGCCGCGCCCACCACCCGTCCTCCTCCTTTCGGATTCGGACAACTTTGAATAAGCAATTTTGATACCACTTTGCCATCAGGAGGAGAAATTGTGACATCCGGCCGGTGTCACAACCTGCCAAAACGGAAAGCCACTGCGCCATTCTGTCACAAAAAATGCCCTGGCATACGCTTTGATGCCGCTTTTCCGGGAGTCTGTCCCCGGTATCATGCGCTTCCTTTTCGCAAAAACAGCGGGTACCTAAACAGTTACAAAAAAAACGGGTACCTACGCAAACACCCAAAAAAGACGAAAATATGAGCAAGCAAAAGAAAGGCAACATCGAAGTCCAATCGGAGAATATATTCGACATCATCAAACGCTTCTTGTACTCCGATCAAGAGATATTCCTGCGTGAGTTGGTATCCAACGCCGTGGATGCCATCCAAAAACTCCAAACCCTGGCCCGCAAAGGCGAATTCAAAGGCGAGCTGGAAGATGGCCTGGTCCAGATAAAACTGGATGAAAAGGCCAAAACACTCACCGTCTCCGACAACGGCATCGGAATGACGGAGGATGAAGTCCGCAAATATCTCAACCAAATCGCCGTCTCCGGTGCCAAAGAGTTTGTGGAAAAATACAAGGACAGCAACATCATCGGAAATTTCGGCCTGGGATTCTATTCTGCATTTATGGTAGCGGACAAGGTCGAAGTACAAACGCTTTCCTATCAAGAAGGCGCCAAGCCGGTCAAATGGTCCTGCGAGGGCACACCCGAAACCACTATCTCAAAAGGCAATCGCCAAACGCATGGCACGGACGTCATTTTGCACATCTCCGATGATGCCAAAGAGTTTTTGGACAAACACCGCATCGAAGAACTATTGAAAAAATATGACCGCTTCCTGCCGGTCAAAATTCAATTTGGTACCCGTACCATTACCGAAGAGATCGGCGAAGGTGACAAAAAGGAAAAAGTCACCAAGGAAGTCCCCAATATCATCAACGAAGTAGCCCCGCTTTGGATGAAAAAACCGGCCGACCTGAAAGACGAGGACTACATCTCGTTTTATGAATACCTCTACCCCATGTCGGCGCCCCCCATGTTTTGGATCCACCTGAACATAGACTTCCCCTTCACCCTGCGGGGTATTTTGTACTTCCCCAAGCTGACCTCCCAAATTGAACTGGAACGCAACAAAATCCAACTGTATGCCAATCAAGTCTATGTCACCGACCAGGTAAAAGATATCGTCCCCGAGTTTTTGACCTTGCTCCATGGCGTCATTGACTCCCCGGATATCCCGCTCAACGTCTCACGTAGCTACCTGCAAAGCGACAGCAACGTCCGCCAAATCACCGGCTACATCACCAAAAAAGTGGCGGAAAAACTCAAAGAACTCTTCACGGACGACCGCAAGAAATTTGAAAAAATTTGGGACGACATCTCGTTGTTCATTAAGTATGGCATGATCACGGATGAGAAGTTTTACAAGCGCGCCCGTGACTTCTTCTTACTGAAAAATACCGAAAACGAATATTTCACCTTGGATGAGTACAAGGAAAAGGTCAAGGCCAACCAAACCGACAAAAACAACAATCTCATCCTCCTGTACACCAATCACAAAGACGCTCACGCGCACAAAGTGGCACTGGCCCGGGAGCGCGGCTATGATGTGCTCATCATGAACCATCCCATTGACAACCACCTGATGCAGCATCTCGAAATGAAGGAAGAACACTTGCGCTTCAAACGCATTGACGCCGATACGCTGGACCATCTCATCGAGAAAGAGGAAAGCCAGGAGTCCGTCCTGTCCGAAAAAGAGCAAAAACGTGTGGAGGAAATCTTCAAAGAAATCGTGGATGAATCTAAGGGCGGCAGCCTGATTCTCAAAGCCGGCTCCGCCAAAGAACCGCCGGTATCCATCACCCGTCCCGAGGCACTCCGCAGGTGGCAAGAAATGCAGATGCTACAAAAGGGTCCGGACGGTACAGACTTTGAAGTGTACAATGTCGTGGTCAATACCAACCATCCGCTGATCGCCAAGCTGCTCAAAAAACGCGGCGACAACAGGCAGGCCTTTGCCAAATACCTCCTGGACCTGGCCTTGCTCAGCCACGGAATGCTCAAAGGTGATGCCATGACCGCATTTGTCAACAACAGTTTCGCCTTCCTGTCCGGTGAGAAATAAGCCGGGGATCCGGAATCAAAAGCAAACCGGGTGCCGGCCGGGCACCCGTTTTGCTTTTGATTCCGGCCCAGACCACAGCAGCCCGAAGGGGTGCTAAACTTCTCTTCAAATCATATTTGCGGACGACAAGTGCGCGTTCAAAGATGGGGGGCGACAGGTGACCGGCTCGCCTGCTCATCTTCTTGTTTGCCAAACAGCAATGCGGCGCCTACGCGGAAGTGCAGGTCATTGGCCGTGCCGGGGAATAGATAGCTCAGTACATTATCAGACAGTGCATACACTTGCAACGGACCCAGTTTCACCGAAGCATTGATACCGAGGTGGTCTATCTCTCTGTTG
>JALVEF010000425.1 GCA_027031185.1 Saprospiraceae bacterium | reverse complement strand
AGCACTCATGCGCCGATCTTCAAACGATGCATCCGGCCCGGAGAGGAAGCGCAGTCAACCAAGGGCCTCGCCCCGATCAATGGACGCCGGGATCCAGATCCGCGCCGTCGTAGTCCGCCGGGGAGAAGCCCGGCGGGGCATCATTCAAGGTCCCGGGCCAGAAGTAGTCCGGATAACAATCCCCATCGAGGTTCCATCCATCCCCTCCTTCGCCGCCGTAGGCGCCCATGTCGGCGCGGGAGCCGTCGGGATCCTCAAGCGCGGGAGAAGCGGCGTTCACCAAAGGAGAATTTGAAGCCAGATGCCATTCGGAGGGCAGCCCATTCGTATACTCGAGGAATCCCGGCTCCACGGTCAGATTGGAGACGGGAAGGAGCCCGAGGTTGTGATTGGGATGAGCGGGGAGGCTGTAGAGATCCGAATAGAGAAGGGTGGGATTGCCCGGATTGTCCGGATCGTTGTACAGGTTGTATTCGTCATTATAGGCCAACACACTGAAGAGAATGAATGGATTACTCGATTCCCCCTGAACGCGGATGCCGCCGCCCGCACCGGAATAGTCCGTCTCAAAGGAACTGTTGCCAGTGAAGACGCAATAGCGGATGATTGGGCTCGAATCCTCGATGGAGATGCCGCCCCCGCCGGTACTGGCCGTACCATTCAACGACATATTGTTAATGAATTTCGAGTTCTCGATGACTCCGGAAGAATCGACCAACGAGATGCCTCCTCCCGACCCCCAAGCTTTATTGTCCGCAACGATACAATGACGCATGTTCAAGATCGTTGAATTGGCCAAGAGCGCCCCTGCCCCTGTTGAATAATATGCGGAATTGTCCTCGAAGATCGTGTCTTCGATGTCCATCTCCGCATTGTAGGCCTCCAAGGCACCAGCGACGCTTCCCCAGTTTCCCCTAAACACGGAATGGGCGATATTGACCGTCGCTCCTCCAACGACCAACGCTCCGCCTGAACCCACTCCCACCCCGTTGCCCTCAAATCGAGAGCGAACGATGGTTGCCGAGCCTCCCCCCATCATCACGGCCCCTCCGGAGCCTTCGGCCCAGTTGTCGAAAAACGCCGAGTCGCGCATGGTGAGCGTGGAGACCTCAATATAGAGCGCCGCGCCAAACCCGCCGGCCAGATAATGATTCTGAAATGTGGTGTATGCCAGGGTCAAGGTGGAGGAGAGCACCTTCGCGCCGGCACTGCGTCCATAACCGGTATTGGCGTCAAGGATCACATTGTACAGGGTCACCTCGGAGGACTCGATGTAGAGACCGCCGCCATTCGACCCACCGAAGTTAGAGTTATCGGCCACCAGGCTGTTCCGGAGGACGACATGTCCCCCGAGGACAGCCATGCCGCCACCCCCGTCCCCCGGGAACGAATCGCCGGATGCGGAGGTGTTGTCAATGATCTCAAGGCGATCGAAGGTCGGGGACGCCCCATCCACCAGAATGCCGCCGCCCATCAGTTCCCGGCCGTGGGTCAACGTGAAGCCTTCGAGGAGGGTATCCGGGCCTTCCCCTTGATCAAAGATGAAGACCCGGCCTTCTTCGTTCGCATCGATGATCGTCGCGTCCGCCCCTTGAGTGCTTCGAAGCGAAGCGGCGACGCCGTTGAAGCTGAGGTCGTGCTCCTCATAAACGCCGGGTCCGACCCAGATGACGTCGCCCGGGGACGCCATGGCGAGGGCCTCCTGAAGGGTGGGCAGGGATGTATCCGAGAGCCCCACATGCGGCTCTTGGTTCTCCGAGCCCCCGCAGTCTTGATCCACCCCATCCCCGGCGGGATCGAGCGCGCCCGGATGCACGGCCGAGTCGCCGTCATCGCAGTCGCCGTGAGCGGGGACATAACCCGGGAGGGATTCACAAGACGGGAGGGCGTCATCCCCGAAGCGATCCCCATCGTTGTCGGCGTAGTAGGGCGCAATCCCTTCATCGGCGATGCCGTCGCAGTCGTTGTCCAACCCATCGCACGATTCGGGGACATCGGGGTTGATGCCTTGATCGAGGTCATCGCAATCGAGATCGTTGT
>JALVEF010000424.1 GCA_027031185.1 Saprospiraceae bacterium | reverse complement strand
ACGTACTTGTCCCCGGGACAAGTCCCGCCATGGTTTACCAACCTATCCCGAGAACGCCCCACATACCCAGGCCTACGGCATCCACGCCCAAGAACCCGCCGGTTTGCCAAACCACCATCAGCACCTACCTCCTCGCTCGGCATCACGCCGTACAGCCCGGAACACAAGCTTGGCAAACCAATCCCCATGCACAAAAAAAGGCAATCATCGCCGGATGATTGCCTTTCGAAAATGGCGGTAGTTCTTTCAAGCCATAGTAGCTTTGGTTTCTTCGATGATGCGCAACGCCTCCTCATAGATAGAAGTGTCGTGGATGTTTACGATTCCCCCATTGGGGCCGGGTTCTAAGTGCCAGCCGGCCAGTTCGCCGTCTTGTGCCTTTTTAGCACCAAAAAAATTGCGGACAGTTTGTTCGGTGATACCGAGTTTGTCCGCAATGCGCTTAACACTTCCTGTGGGCAGGCTGTGCTTGACCCGACGCAGCTCATCGAATGTGATGTTCATAGCTTGAAGGTTTTTTTAGTGAATAAAACGGTTCGAAGAAACAATCAAAGCCAAAGTGCCCGGGGAGGGAATGCATTCATTATCATCCCGGATCACAAATAACTGATTGGGCCTGAAAGTTAGATGAAAAATTTTTTGTACGCAAAAAAACAGCCAGATATTTTTTGGATTTTTTTCAAACCGTAAAATATAATTCTGTAGGGTATTTGTTTTTCAATGAGTTAGCCCCAGGCCACTTGAAGCGGATGTCAGGTTGCCAAAGCTAACTCACACAAAATGAATGATTTATCCCTTGGGATGTTGCAATGCTTTTGCCGGAAGAGCGGTCAGAGCGGCAGATTATTGTGTTTTTTGGCGGGGAGGGTCTTGTGCTTACCGGCCAGGACGTCAAAGGCCTTGATGACCTTGCGGCGCGTCTCGTCCGGGCGAATGACCTCGTCCACAAAGCCGCGCGCCGCAGCCCGGTACGGATGGGCAAATTTTTCGGCGTATTCGGCCTCTTTCTGTCGGAGCATGGCCTGCGGGTCGTCCGCCTCCCGGATTTCCTTACGGAAGATGATTTCGGATGCACCCTTGGCGCCCATCACGGCGATTTCGGCGGACGGCCAGGCAAAGTTGAAGTCACAGCCGATGTGCTTGGAGTTCATGACATCGTAGGCGCCCCCGTAGGCCTTGCGGGTGATTACGGTGACGCGGGGCACGGTAGCTTCGGAAAAGGCAAACAGAAGCTTGGCCCCGTTGGTGATGATGGCGTTCCACTCCTGGTCGGTACCGGGCAGGAAGCCGGGCACGTCCTCAAATACCAGCAGGGGAATGTTGAAGGCATCGCAAAACCGGACAAAGCGCGCGCCCTTCTTGGATGCATCTACGTCCAGCACGCCGGCCAGACTCATCGGCTGATTGGCGACGATGCCCACACTTTTGCCCGCCACGCGGGCAAAACCGACTATGATATTTGTTGCATAATCCGGATGTATCTCGAAAAAACTGTCTTTGTCCACCACCTGGCGGATGACGTCCTTCATATCATAAGGCTGGTGGGGGCTTTCAGGGAGGATGTCGTTGAGTGCCGGGCGGTACTCGTCATCGGGCGTGTAATCCAGGACAGGGGGCTGCTCATTGCAGTTTTGGGGAATATAACTGAGCAGGCGCTTGATGTGCTCGAGTGCTATCAAGTCGTTGGGCGCTGTCAGATGTGTGACACCGGACTTGGTGGCGTGCGCCATCGCCCCGCCGAGCTCCTCGGCCGTGACGTCCTCGTTGGTCACCGTCTTGACGACATTGGGGCCGGTGACAAACATAAAAGACGTCTGCTCTACCATGATGATGAAGTCGGTGATGGCAGGCGAATAAACCGCGCCCCCGGCACAAGGCCCCATAATGGCCGAAATTTGGGGCACCACACCGGAAGCCAGCGTGTTGCGGTAGAAGATATCCGCATAACCGGCCAGCGAGACCACACCCTCCTGAATGCGTGCCCCGCCGGAGTCGTTGAGACCGATGATGGGAATGCCACTCTCCATTGCCAGGTCCATGATCTT